>JAMOSW010000084.1 GCA_027062725.1 Pyrodictiaceae archaeon
AAGAGAAAGACAAGAAAACATAAAAGGGAGCAGAGGGAGCCGTTCTATTCGGCTCCACAAGGAAACCATACCAGAAGAACTCATAAGAGAATTGCAACTGCGCTCGCCGCTCCCGCACTCGAACAGTATGCTGCGCTGCACCAGAAGAACTCATAAGAGAATTGCAACCGACGCGTTCGGGTACACGGGCGAGGCCGGCTGGTTCCGGAAGAACTCATAAGAGAATTGCAACTGTGAGCGCCGCGTCTACCCGCCTGCCGCGAGAATCCTCCACCGTGAAGAACTCATAAGAGAATTGCAACCCTCAGCCTCTCCATGTCAGTAATTGTCTTGTTGTACAGCCTCGAAGAACTCATAAGAGAATTGCAACTAAATTATGCCAAATCTCTTGAGTAGCTTCTTGGCATTCTCTATGAAGAACTCATAAGAGAATTGCAACGCGGCTCTATGGGCTTGCCAAGCTTCGGTCTACCTATCTCCTCCAGAAGAACTCATAAGAGAATTGCAACCTAGCTGCCAGGCTCAGACTGCGCAGCTGGAAGCCGCCACGAATGAAGAACTCATAAGAGAATTGCAACGTGATTATGCCATTGTACCTGCTGCTCTTCGTGAACCACCGTAGGGAAGAACTCATAAGAGAATTGCAACCTTCAAGGCATCTGCAAAGTACTCTGCCAATCCCACGGTTTCCTCGGAAGAACTCATAAGAGAATTGCAACGGCTAGCGCAGAAGCAGACCCCCCGGGACAGGCTCGGGCCTGAAGGGGCAGAACTCACAAGAGAACAAGAGAAATGCAACTGTTCGTGCGTCTCTTTATACTCCGCGGCTTCAACGAATGCATGTCCGGAAGAGAATTGTGACGGTAGTAGGGCGGCGGCGTAACACCGACCTTCATCGGTCTGGCTCGAAACCCATCAAAGGATAGAATTGTATGTGGTAGTGGTTCTGTCGGCCTTCGAGAGAACCCCCGGAGGAAATGCAACTACTTCTTCTTTGGTTCAGGCGTTTTTTGCCGAAGAGGGGTTCATGTATGAACCTGTGGGTGAAGGGGCTTGCCGAGAGGTCTGGGAGGCTGTGGCGTGCTGGGTGCTAGGGCCGAGTGGGAGGGGTTTGCCGGCCTCGCCGGTCCCCGCCTCATCCCTGCATCCTGGGGCTGGGCCGGGCTACGCGGCCCTGTCGGGCGGGGCGGGGCCCTCTGTGCCGGGGGGAGCCGGGGTGTTCTCCCTGCTCCCTCCCGTGGGCCCGCCGTGGTGTCCTCTCTTCGTGGCGGGGTTTATTGTTGCGGTGTCTGGCTCTGGGTTTCTTGGGGTAGGCGGGCGATTAGGACGTGTCGGTCTGTTCTTCTGAGTACTGCTTCGCTCGTGGTGCCTAGGACGAGGCTTTCGCGGCGGAGGCCTGGGCCGAGGACTATGAGGCTGGCGTCTTTCTGTTCCGCTGTTTGTCTTATCTGGCGGCTGGGCTTGTCGGGCGGGGCGAGTATGGCTTCGACGGCTATTCCGCGCTCGCGGAGCCGCTGGGCTAGGTCTTCGAGCCTCTTCTTGGCCTCTTCGGGGTCCTCGCTGGGCTCCTGGACGTGGAGGAGTATTACCGTGGCTGAGGCCTTCTCGGCCAGGTAGGCGGTGTAGGCTAGGACGTCGTCTGTGTAGTCGCCGAAGTCGACGGCCGCCAGGATGGGGCCGCGGAGCGGGTCGGGCGGCACCACGAGCTCGGCCTCGTGGTTCCTCGTCTTCTTGAAGCCCTTGGCTACTAGCACGGGTCTCCGGGCTATGTTTGCAAGCTCCTCGGCTGTGCTGCCTAGGAGGAGGCTGCGCAGCCACCCCCTGCCCCGGCTCGCCACGGCTATGTAGTCGGCTCCGTGCTCCTCGGCCAGCTTCTCCAGCGTAGGGGCTGGGTCGCCCACAGGCGGGTTGAGGACCTCCACCGTGAAGCCGGCGTCGCGGAGCCGCTGGGCGTAGGCCTCGAGCTTCTCCAGCGCCTCCCTGCGGAGCTCCTCCTCGAGCTTATCCACCGGGTAGCCGCCGGCCACGTGCTCCAGCTTCTCCACGGGTATCACGTGGGCCAGGAAGAGCCTAACCGTCCCCGCCTTAGCGAGGAACGGGAGCCACTTGACGAACCTGTCGCTCACCTCGGAGAGGTCAAGGCCGACAAGCGCGGACTGCATAGAGACACGCGGAAGCACAGCCATCCCCACAACACCTCCCCACGGGGAATGACCGGGGGCGAGAACCGGGGCACCCCCAGGGAGATAGGACCGCCCCAGGGAAGAGGCGAGAACCTCCCCTACATAAACCATGGCCCCCACTGGGGGCTGGCGGAGAGAGGTGGGGCTCGGTACCTTGCCCTGCCGGCACCACCCCCGCCCCTCCCTCGGCTCCTGGAGGGCTAGGGCGGGGGTTCCCGCAGCGCCCGGCAGCGTGGAGGTGCCTCCCCACAGCCCCATGTAGGGCTCTGCGGGTCCCCGCTGGGGGTTAAGCCTGGCGGCCCCACGCGGCCCCCTTGATATCTGCTGGGGCTTACCTGTTAGAGCTAGCCGTGATCAGTGTGTGGGTATCTAGTACCCTCCTTCTCGGGTGGGTTGTGGGTTGACGGCTGGGCCGCGTGTTAGGCTCGTAGAGGCCAGGCGGGGAGAGGACGGCCTCTACGATGCTGTCCTGGAGCTGGAGTATGGGGGCCGGGTGTATAGGCTGAGGGCGTCGAGGCTGCTGCGGAGGCCTGGCGGGCTCGAGGCACGGGTGGAGGGCAGCTACGTGCTGGTCGAGATGAGGGACGACGCGGGGGCTCCGCTGGCGACGTGCTGTATACACGTGGGGCACCTTGAACGAGGCTGTCTCGAGTGCCCTAGCCTGGTGGTGCCGCCCAGAGACTAGCCTCCTCCTCTTTCATCCTCTGTGTCCTCGATGGGCGGCCCTGGCAGCCTCTTCTTGACCTCGCCTAGGAAGCCGTCAAGCATGTCCTCGAGAAGAACCGCGGCCTCCTCTAGCCGCCGGGGCGCCTCGCGGCCAAGCTCTACGCCGCGGAGGGCTATACGGCCCTCCCGGGTGAGGGGCTTCTCGACGCCCCGGTAGCGACGGGAGAATACCACGTAGCCCAGGACGAGGCCTGCCACGGTCTCGGCCAGGCTGGCGATTACTGTGAACACGTGGCCCGTGGCGGCGCCGAGGAGCGCCTTCCCGGCGAGGCCGAGCGCCTGTGTGAAGGCCAGCACAGATAGGTTGACTAGGAAGGCGAGGATGAAGTAGATGTAGAAGACTATGCCGAGGCCCGGCGGGAGGCTGCGCCCGTAGCGCCTGGCTAGCTCCGCGTCGTGCATCCGCCTGGCGAGGCCCCTGCCGGCGTTAACGGCCAGCAGGAAGCCCAGCACGGCGCGGGCGAGCTGGAGGGCCTGAAGCAGGCTAGTGAGGTTCAACGCGCCCGGACCCCTCCTCTCCCGCTAGACGCAATACACCCGGGGGTATTTACGGGGTTGGGCCACAGCTGTAGGCGGCACTGGCCCTCGGCCAGCCCATGGGCGCGGAGACGGTCACCAGCGCCGTGGCGCCAGCGGGGCACATGTAGCTCATGTTGCCCTGGGGGGTGGCGGGGCCGCCAGGCAGGCACGTCACGTTGACGCGAACCGCCTGGCCCTCGGCGCCGGGCAGGGCGACGACCAGGCCACTGGGCCCACAGATGGCGACCCCGCCGGCCGCGATGTCGTGGAGGGCGCTGCTCCAGGAGGCGAGCAGGGCAAGGTAGGAGGAGGCGAAGACCAGAAGCCCGATGAGTGCCGCCCGGAGGCCGCCTCTGCGCAAGGCGCGTTGCCCCTGCGCGGCGGCCTCCGGGGGCGGGATAAGGGTGGTGGCTAGCAGAGGCGGGGCCTCTCGCCTTTCGTGACAACGCCGCGGGGCTCGATGGCGATGTAGGTGCCATGCTTGTCGCGGTGTATTATCCTGGCGTGGAAGGCTATCCTGGGCCCGGAGATGGTGGGGAGTATGAAGCCGAGGCCGCGGCTGCACCTGTAGACGTTGGCGCCGAGCTTGTCGAGGTAGGCTTCCATGTCCTCGTAGCCGAGGCTCCTGGGGACACGGATGACGAGGAGCTCGTACTCGGAGCGGAGGACGAGGTCGCCCCCGCTCATGTACGCGTAGGCCTCTATGTCGTCGAAGCTTACGCGTAGAGCCTCGAGCAGCGTGGAGGGGCTCCAACCCCGCGGCTGGGAGCCCCGTCGCGCCTCTTTTGAAGCCAAGGCCTGTCGCCCCGCGCATCCACAGCGCACAAGCTGAGCCATGTTACCGTGGTAACACCGCCGGGGGTGGTGTTATTCTAGCTTCCCCCGGCTGGGGCGCCTAGGCGCCCCTGGGTGGGAGCAGGCTCCCACCAGGGACGGGGCTCCAACCCGGGGCCTAATAAATAAGGGAGGTGGCTCCTCCGGGGGCCGTGGCGTCGGGGAAGCAGCAGGCTATGGGGGCGCCGGTGTGCCTTGGCTAAGCCCTATGAGCTGCCAGCCCACCGTGTCGTCGAGGAGCTATCCTCTGGCGGCTTGGGCCTCGAGGACTACGTCTACAGCGTCATGGAGCGCGCCTCGCGGCTCAACCCAGAGCTGAACGCCTACATCACGCTCAGGGGCGTCGAGGAGGTCATCGGTGAGGCCAGGAG
>JAMOSW010000085.1 GCA_027062725.1 Pyrodictiaceae archaeon
GTTAAGCGCCCTCAAATCCCCTTGCATTAACGGGGCTCAGCCCAACGATGAAGCCGCAGGACGCCGTGGAGGATAAGACTCTAACGACAGCGCTCAAGGAACTGGCGAGCAAGTATGATGTACTCCTAAAACGATGGAAAAAGGAGGCACACAAGCTGAAGCAGAGATACCCCTGGCTTCACATACACCAGGCTGCCCGCTACCTAGAGCTCCTAGGAGAGGAGCAGACAGAAAGCTTCCTGTCAACCAGGGGAAAACAATTAATGAAGACAATACGCGTCAACACACTCAAGACTACTACAGCGAGCCTAAGGCGGCGCCTTGAGGAGAAAGGGTTCCAGCTACGACCACATCCCTACATAGACTACGGGCTCGTAATTGATCACGCCCCATACTCCCCCGGAGCCTCACTAGAGTACCTGCTTGGATACTACACCATACAGGGCCCAGCCTCGATGCTGGCAGTGCCCGCGCTCGAGCCTGAGAGAGCGGAGAGAATAGCCGACATGTGCGCCGGCGCCGGCGTGAAAACCACGCAGCTGGCCCAGCACAATCCGCGGGCAGAGATATACGCCTTTGATACTAACAAGAGGAAGCTAGCCGCGCTAAAGAATAATCTCTCGAGGCTGGGAGTGGCCAACGTGGCGGCTTACCACGTGGATGCGAGAACGGCGCCAAGCATACTGGGCGAGGAAGAGGCCGGAGCTGTGCTGCTTGACGCGCCATGCAGCGGGGAGGGTCTTATACCGTTCCAGAAAGGGCGATGGCCGCGGAGCTTCGAAGACATAATGAGCCGCGTGAAGCTGCAATACCAGCTTGCTATGACTGCAGCCCGCCTCCTCCACCCGAAGGGGGTGCTAGTCTACTCAACTTGCACGGTCTCCGTAGAGGAGAACGAGTACCTGCTCACACTCCTACTAGAGACGCACCCCGAACTAAAACCCGAGCCCCCGCCAATAAGGGGCGGTATACCCGGCTTCACAGAGTATCTCGGCTTGCCGATAGAGCCGAGCCTCCGAGAGGCATGTAGAAGGTTCCTACCCCATATCCACGCGACAGAGGGCTTCACCATATGTCGGCTCCGCAAAACCTAGGAGACTTGAAGCCCCCTGGAAGCAACAAAGCCGGTCACCGATACACTTCCTGCAGCCGCAACGTACAGAAGAAGCTAGCCGCTGCCTCGTCATGCTATGGCTTTGAGGCATTGCTAGACAAGTATGTAGCCCTATGCAGGGAGGCAGAGTATAAAATCGATGTATATCTTGTAGCTAG
>JAMOSW010000086.1 GCA_027062725.1 Pyrodictiaceae archaeon
CTCGAGGAGAAGAAGCTCAAGTAGGAGGGGGAACTGACCCCCGCTCTTTTACCGGGCTGAAGGCAAAAACGCCCCCGACGCTTGCCGCAGGTTTCCCACGGCGAGTGGCGCATTGAGGCGTGAGCTAGTCGAGGAGCTGCGCCGCCTACGCCAGGAGCTAGAGACGCCCGACCCCGAGAAGGCAAAGCGGCAGCATGCTAAGGGCAAGCTCCTTGCGCGTGAACGGCTTGAGCGGCTGCTAGACCCGGGAAGCTTCAGCGAGATAGAGGCCTGGAGGCTAAGCCCCTACACGGCGACGGGTGGTCGCCGCGGCGACGGCGTGGTCGCTGGCTATGGGCGTATCGGGGGAAGACCAGTCTACGTCTTTAGCCAGGACTTCACCGTGATGGGCGGCAGTATAGGTTACGCACATGGCGCCAAGATAGCTCGGACGATAGAGATGGCCATGAAGAGCGGTGTGCCGGTCATAGGCCTATGGGATTCTGGTGGCGCGCGCATACCCGAAGGTGTAGCAGCCCTCCACGCCGTGGGCATGATAATGAACGCCATAGTGCAGGCCAGTGGGGTCATCCCGCAGGTGTCGCTGGTCCTCGGCCCAAGCGCTGGCGGTGCCGCATACGCACCAGCGCTCATGGACATAACTGTGATGGTTGAGAAGACTTCGTACATGTTCATAACGGGCCCGGACGTAGTGAGGGAGGTCACAGGCGAGACGGTAAGCTTTGAGCAGCTGGGAGGCGCCAAGGTGCATGCAGCCCGCAGCGGGGTAGCCCACTATGTTGCAGCTAACGAGGAGGAGGCGTTTGACTACACCCGCCGCCTCATATCGTACCTACCCGACAACAATGAGGCGCCCTTGCCGATAACCCAGCCAATAGATCCGCCGGAGCGGCCAGTCGAGGGCGTCGAGGCGGTACTGCCAGACGACCCTCACCGGCCCTATGATATGCTCGAGGTGCTCGAGAAGGTATTCGACGACGACAGTCTGCTCGAGCTACAGCCCGACTATGGCCAGTCAATAATAACAGCGTTCGCCAGGCTCGGCGGAATACCGGTCTGTACCGTAGCTAGCCAGCCTCTCGTCGCCAGCGGTGCCATAGACATAGCCGCCTCGGTAAAGGCCGCCCGGTTCGTAAGGTTCTGTGACGCCTTCAACATCCCGATAGTGACGTTCGTCGATGTGCCGGGCTACATGCCCGGCGTGGAGCAGGAGCATGGAGGCATAATACGGCATGGCGCGAAAATGCTTTACGCCTACGCGGAGGCCACGGTGCCCAAGATAACCGTGATAGTCCGGAAGGCCTATGGCGGCGCCTACATATCCATGGGCAGCCGTAGCCTCGGCGCCGACCTGGTCTATGCCTGGCCAACTGCTGAGGTAGCGGTTCTCGGCGCTAAGGCGGCGGTGAGGATACTCTATCGCCGCGAGCTTGCTGCCGCTGAGAATCCTGACGAGCTCCGCCGCGCGCTAGAGAGAAGGTATGAGGAAGAGATGCTAAACCCCTACCGTGCCGCCGAGACCGGGCTGGTAGACGACGTGATAGAACCGCGTGAGACCAGGACACGGCTCTACAGGGCGCTCCGCTTACTCCTCTCTAAGAGAGAACAGAGGCCAAGGAAGAAGCATGGCAATATCCCGCTCTAGCCACACTCTACCCTAAAGAGAAGACCGCCCGACTCGACGGCGCCACCCTCTTCTGCGGCCTCCACTATCCGCCCCCTGCAGGGCGACTTAACCTCGTTGAGCATCTTCATAGTCTCTACTATCATCACGACCTCTCCCTCCTCCACGGCGTCCCCCGGGCCCCGGATAACCTGGACAACACGAACCGGAAGCTTGACATGCACTGCCCCACCTTCAACCTCAACGAGCCAGGACGAGCCCCTTCCACGTCTAGCGGCGCTGTGTCGACGCAGCTCGGAGACAGGATAGGACCCCCAGGGAGTTTCCACGATGCCGTCCCGGGCGGCTACACGGTACACGTGGCGCTCGCCTGACTTCTCCACAACCACCCGGTAGACGCCAGGTGCCTCTTCGCGCACCTCTACGACCCTACCATCGTGTCGGCGGCCATGGCCAGCCATGCCACTCCACCAGCTCCGGCTGGGCGACGTGGACGGCGTTAACGGCTGCTCCGCCCAGCCTGCCCGCTATCTCGGCCGCCAGGCGGCGCCTGCCAGCAGCCTCCTCCAGGAGCGTACTCAGGTTCTCCTCGAGCGTGGAGGTACTATACTCTCCCCTACGGAACCAGCTAGTCTCCACAATGACCCTTAGCAACTCCAGGTTTGTCTCGACGCCGCCTATCACCGTCTCGCGGAGGGCAGCGGAGAGCCTGGCGACAGCCTCACTCCGGTCCCGGCCATACGCGATTATCTTAGCCACAAGGGTATCATAGGACGGGTCCACCCTCATGCCCGGCTCCACAGCGTGGTCGACGCGGAGCCACATACCCTGAGGCGGTCTCCACATTGTCACCGTCCCGCTGGAGGCCCGGAAGCCGCTCCACGGGTCCTCGGCATACACGCGGGCCTCCACAGCCCAGCCATGGAGCTTTACATCCTCCTGGCCGAGGCCCAGCCCCCTGCCGGCAGCCACGAGGAGCTGCTGCTCTACTATGTCTACGCCAGTCACCAGCTCGGTGACACCATGCTCGACTTGTAGCCTCGTATTCGCCTCGATAAAGTAAGCGTTGCCCCTGCTATCGACGATGAACTCTATCGTGCCGGCGCTCTCGTAGTCGACAGCGGCCGCCAGCCGGAGGGCGTAGTCGAGCAGCCTCTCCCGCAGCCCCGGCAGCCTCTCCGCCAGCGGGCTCGGGGCCTCCTCGATTATCTTCTGCCTCCTCCTCTGCACGCTACACTCCCGCTCATAGAGGTGGATGACACGGCCACCGCCGCCCAGCACCTGCACCTCGACATGCCTGGGGCTATTCACCAGCTTCTCGACAAACACCACGCCGGCGTCGCCGAAGCCCCTCCGCGCCTCCTCAGCCACCAATCGGTAGAGCCTCGCGGCCTCCTCGGGGCTGGCCGCAGTCCTCATCCCGCGGCCCCCGCCGGCCCTCGAAGCCTTCAACATGACCGGTGTGCCTAGTTTCTCGGCGCAGCGTCCCGCCTCTTCGGGGCTCCTTGCCTCGCACCAAGGCACAGTCGGTACGCCTAGCTTCTCGGCGAGACGCTTGGCCTCCCACTTGTCGCCTAGGAGCCTCATCGCCTTGGGGCTAGGCCCTGCCCACGCGATGCCAGCGTCGAGCACGGCCTCTGCGAACTCGGGGCTCTCGGAGAGGAAGCCATACCCTGGGTGAACGATGTCGGCCTCGGCTCTCTCGGCGGCCTCGACTATAGACTCTATACTCGTATACGATTCCACCTCGAGCGAGATGAGACCCGCCCTGGTGTGGGGGCTTCCACGGTCGCCAGGCGTGTGTATAGTGACGGGCTCCCAGCCGAGGCTCCTAACTGTCCTCGCTATCCTTACCGCCACCTCGCCCCTGGCAGCTATGAGTACACGCATGGTGGTGCTGCGCCTCCCTTCGGACGTCGCCGTGTTTAAGTAGACCAGGACATAGCCAGGCCCAGCCCATGAGGGCCCAGTGCCCGGCCCCGCCGGGCCATTAGGCCATGGAGATGGATGCGACCTCCTTCATGGGATAAAAACACTAGACCTCAAGGCAACAGACGGGAGCAGCCTACGACAATAGACGGAAGAACCTGCTTGCCCCATGCACAGCGGTGACGTGGCTTGGACGTGAAACATTTGACAGACGCAATAACAAGGATAACAAAGAGCATAGAGATCTACGACACGATAGACACGACCATGGAACACCCGCCACCCATCCAGCCTGGAGCAACCATAGCCCTAGAACAGACGCGGGGGAGAGGCAGAACAGGTCCCTGGATAAGCAGCCGGGGAGGACTCTGGCTAACAATCCACATACCTGACACCCAGCCACCCCCCGGCCTATCCGTCGCTCTCGGAGGCTGCCTCGCCCACACACTAAACCAGGGCTTACCCGGCCACTCACTACGCGTCAAATGGCCCAACGACATAGTAGCCCACGGCAAGAAGCTCGCAGGAATACTCATAGAACACCGTGACGACACCCTACGCATCGGCATAGGAATAAACGTCTACAACAAGCCCCCCACAGGAGCTGTGAACCTAGCAAGCCTAGGCTACCACGGCAGCCTGGCAGATGCCCTACTAGCAACCATACACGCCACCCTCCAGGCCCTCACAGTCACCGAGACCTGCATAGCACAGGCAGCAAGCCTAGACGCCCTACGAGGCTGCACAGTTGAAGCCGTGACCCCCCACGGCGCCCTCCAAGGAACAGGCGCCGGGATAGCCCCAGATGGAGCCCTAATTCTGGACACCGGCACAACCGTAGAGAGAATTACATGCTGCCATGTGCGGCGCTACACCTGCCCACACCAGGAGGCAGCCCAGGGCTCCAGACACGGTATTACCAAGCCGCCAGGCCCACCACACCCCACTAGCGCCAAACAGAGCCCCAAGCGGGGACCACGTTGATACTCGCAGACCGAGACATAGCCTGGTACATGGAGAAAGGGCTCCTCCGTATAGAGCCCGCTAGGCCCGATACCGTGAGAGAAAACGGCGTGGACCTCCGCCTAGGCGACGAGTTCTGCAGATTCAACCCCCAGGCGCCGGAGCTCGACACGAGGAAACCCTTCAACCGCGACCTCTACTACATCTGCACCAGGGCCGGCCCAGAGGGCTACACCATACAGCCCTACGAGCACGTCCTCGCAACCACAGTGGAGACCGTATGCCTGCCTGACGACCTCGTAGGCCTAGTGAACGTGCGCAGCACCTTCGCTCGCCTAGGCCTCTACATACCCCCGACCGTGATAGACGCCGGCTTCTGCGGCCAAGTGACCATAGAGATAATCGGCTCGGCATACCCAATACGCGTCTACCCGGGCCAACGCTTCCTCCACGTAGTGCTAGTCAAGACAACGAGCCCCGTAGCGAAACCCTACAACGGCAAATACCAGGGCCAGCGCGGCGTAACCCCACCACGCCTAGACAAGAGCTAACTGAGCTAAATGGAAGAAACAGAGACGCACCCCAGGCAGGACAAACAAGCCAAGACCGAGGATAAGAAAGCGGTAAACAAAAACGCAACAAAAGATACTACGCCTAGCATGCTTCCTCAGCTAGCGGGCAGAGCAGTCTCCGCCACAAGATAGTACTCGCCGTTGACAACAGCAAACACGGCAACGACGTAGGTGTAGCCGGGCTCCGCCCCATAAGCCTCTATCTTGAACACGCCATAGCCGCCATTCCGGAACAACCCAAGTCTGTACAACGTGACGTTGCCGCCCCTCCATATACTGCCGAGGTTATAGTAGCCGTCCCGCACGTAGACGTAGACTTTGCCGGCGGGGACGGTCACCGAGCTCAACTCCGTCCAGCCCGTAGTCCCACTTAGCGACGCGACGGGGCTGGTCATGTTGTAGACCTTGTACGTCAGAGACGTGTTACGCGGTGCACCTAGATCGTCCAACGCTAGCACAGCCATATAGAGGTCTACAAGGCCAGCATTACTATTCACAACATTGGCCACAGCGTTGAAACCAGTACTTGTATTCTGGTAGGCCGTCACAGTCAACGTGAGCCCACTCGCTATCTCACCGAGCCTAGCCATAACCTGCTGATGCGCCCTGGCCTGCGCCAGCAGGGGAGTCAAGTAATAGACCAAGCCCAGCGCCAGCGTTACCGCAATCGAGACTATGATAACCGTCGATATCAGCTCCGCCTGCGCCCGCGCCAAGACACCACCTCCCCCTTGCCGGCTTTCTGCGCTCCAGCACGCGCGTGTCAGCGGTGTAGGTACCACATGCCAAGCCACTCAACCGCCAGCGTGAAGTCAGGATCGTTGTCCTTTGACTCCCAGCCATAGGGATCGTTGACGGCGAACGCGACGTAGAACAGATCATTCTCGTCCGGTACTAGCAGGAACACGCTGTCACTTACCCAGTTACTGTTAGGCGGCCATGTGTCTTCGAGGTTCTGGAGCTGCTGGTAGATGTAGTCGCTGCTCATGAAGATGGTGCCGTTGGGAGTTATCAGCTGGAACGACATTATATACTGCTTCGGGTCGTCAACATCATCCACATCATCGCCAGCATTATCATGGAACGTGTAACGTATCTGTATCGAGACCTGGGCTATCTCGCTACCGTTAACAGCATACTGCGGCCCTACGAACTTCAGATACACCTGATTAATAGTTTTGTCTTGACAGCCTATCTTCATGGACACAGACTGACCTGCTATGTAGACGCTGCGAACAAGATCGTCCCAAGTATCGCTCCAGCCGGGAGCTATATCTTCTGTCGTGAACACTATCTCTAGCAATGTGTTACCGTCTGTGTCAATTATATAGCTGAAAGGTTCAACACCGCTTGTGTCACCTGGCGTGAACTGAAAGACCCGCATCTTGACGTTTCGTAGCGCAAGCACGTTGATTGCGTTAACGCCTCTATAACCGTTGTAGTAGTAGAACCCGAAAGCATCCTTACCGCTCTCGGTTGTCTCTCTAGCATAGTCATAGACGGTCACATTAGTTGTATAACCCTCTATCTTAAGCCTGAAAGGCTCGTCATAGTGCGTGTTTTCGCTAACAACACCGACATCGAGATACTCATAGTAGTCATTTATCTGTACGTAGTCTGCTCGCGTCATGCCCCAGATTTCTCCTTTGCCGGCGTCGCCATTGTAGCCAGTTTTATCAATGTATATTGTTGCATTCATCTGTATAACACCAATATATAGACTGTAACCACCCCAGCTAGGCTCGAGTTTATAGTGAATGCCGTAACACTCGTCTGCTGTTACGACAGCATTGCCGCTAGGCTGTACTGCGACATCATCGGAAGATATAGGACAATAGATTAACTTATAGTGCGTAATGCGTATGCCGTACTCTCTCTCTGTATAGGTATAGTTGATTACCAGGCCCCAATGAGGTATGTCGAAGAGGAGCAAGGCGTTGCTCCAGCCAGTATTTCTTACGCGGGCAACATTGGTGCCCCTTATCGCAAGCATGTACTTGTAGCTATGCTGTGTTATGAACGCGTTTATGAAGTTGTGTATTGTTTCGTCGCTGCCCTTTAAGACGCTGTAGGCGTAGCCTGGTATTAGAAATACGGCTCCCCAGCTGTCGCCCTTCTTGGCTACTATTAGGCCTGGCTTTAGAACATCTGGTACTGAGAAGCCGTAGCCGGATGCGAGCATGCGTAGTGTGAAGGGATACTCGTTATACTGGCCGCCGCCTCCTCCCAGAATGAATGTTCCTCCATATATCTCAATATTGTACATGAGTAGGCCGTCGAGTTGTGTATCGTTGAGTGTCGGCATCGGCTGAAATCCGCCTGTTACCAGTTTGCCGTTTACATAGCACCTGGACTGTATCATGTTGCGCCATAGTATTGATTTGTCGCTCTTGTCGCTCGCTGGGTCAGTTGTCAAGACAACGTCTGGGCTGTTTATTATGTCGGCTAGGTCCTTGAAGCTGCTTAGTTCAAAGTAGTTTGTCTTTACTGAGCCGGCTACGGCGGCGTACTGTGCAACAGTGGCGTTGGTTGCTGGTGCAGGTGGCGGTGTCAGCACCTTGGCGTAGGCGCCGCTGTAGAGTAGTATGCCCAGCAGTTTACCGTACTCTACCTCCACTCTTACCATGCCGCGTGGGTGCAGCAGGACGCGATCATCGAGCCTCACAGCGTTGTCGATAAGGATAACCTTCACAGATGCAGTGCCTGCTGTGCATGCTGTTGCGATGCATGCCCCAGGTTTGACCATGTATAGCTGACCGTTTGCATCCTCTATGGTCATCAAGGTGAGTGTGTGGTCCTGCGTGTCTGTGTTGATGACGTCGTATACTCTCGTTATTGGCGGGTTGCTTGCTGAGGGGTTATAGGTCACGTTGAGGATCGGGGCCGACTCGGCTATCTTCTGTATTAGGGACTGTGCGAGCTTTATGCTTCCCTGGGTTGTTGTTGTAAGCATGTTTATTATTAGTGGTACGAAGACGACTATCAAGAATGTCAGCACTATCAACCCGGCTATAGTGTTTGACAGCGCACGGCCTCTCCAGGGGAACATCGCTTAGCTCACCTCTCCTCCTTGCGGCACCCTAGATGCGTACACGTGTGCTGCGTACTTAATACCAGATAGCATTGAGAAGGCGGCCACTTTGCTTATAAGAGGCCACACGTTTTTAGCATGGTCACTCTATGCGATGAGCGTAATAAGGTATTCTGCTATGGTTGATGTGTTGTCCTAGCCTGGTTGGCTGGGGCTTGGCTGCTGTACTGCCCTGTGCTCCAGGCTTCAGGCCTCGTGTAAGCAGTGTGGGCTGTCGAGCGGCTTCGCCGGGGAGAACTATAGCCAAGGCACGGGATTGACGCGTTGCCCTAGTGTTCGAGGCAGCAGGCCTTGTCTACATTACATCAATGTGGGAGGAAGAACTGGGCTTGTTCGGTGGTGGGGCCGCCGGGATTTGAACCCGGGACCACCGGCGCTCCGGCCCGTGGCCCCCGGACGGGGTGGGTCCCCAGGCCGGCATCCTACCAAGCTAGACGACGGCCCCAGCCTCGGAGGCCTCTCGCCTGGGAGGCCCCCATGTATGGCTGTGTGCATAGGGCTTCCTGGGACCGGGTTATATTGTCTTCTTTCCCTTTTGTGCGGCTCCGTTTTGCGTGTTAAACGCTGTGTTTTCTATAGGCTTGGATTCTGCCACGCGGAATATTTTAAATGTGTCTCGTCTTTTCCGTGTGTAACTTTATCGTGGGAATAGGTACCCGGCGTGGCGTTGGGCGACGAGGTGTCGTGTCGGTAGGGGGCGCGGAGCCATGGTCTATCCTGCATGGTCTTCTTATCCGGTGCCTGGGCTGCGTGCGCTGTCCTTCGTCGGCATCGCGACTCACTGGACAATACTGCAGTACGTGCTTGGCCTGCCGTTCCTGACGTTCCTAGCGTTGCTGCTGTACCTTAGAAGCCGTGACGAGGTATGGATGAAGATAGCCAGAACCCTAGCGAAGGGCTTCATAGTCGTATTCGCTGTTGGTGCAGCGACAGGTACTGGTAGCGAGTTTGGCCTCGTCCTGTTATGGCCAAACTTGACGGAGGCTGCGGGCAGGTACATCTACTTCCCACTCTATGCGGAGATATTCGCCTTTATGATGGAGGTAGTGTTCCTTTACATGCTATGGTATGGCTGGAACCGCATAAACCCCAAGGCTCTTGCCGTGGTAGCGCTCCTCGGCTTCCTCGGCGCCTGGTATAGTGCCTCAATGATCGTCAGCGTGAATAGCTTCATGGTGGCTCCTACCGGGATAGTGCCGGCCGTGAAGGCGGAGGGCGGCAAACTGGTCTACCTCTACGATGAGGGCTACCCCAAGATCACCGCGGCTGTCCCGGCCCCGATAGTACAGCTGCTCAACATAACCACGCTCCAGAAGGCGGCACACATGGAGATAGTTGGCACCGGTAAGGTGAGCCTAGCTGGCACCGAAGTCCCCGTTGTCGTGGTCCGGCTCCCGGTGAGTGTTGTACAGCAGCTGGTCCGCGAGGCCTACGAGGACAAGACCATAGCCGAGAGTATACTTGCAGCCAAGTCTGGCGGTAAGTACATACTGCTCAACACTACCGGCATAGCGGCGCTAGCCAGCAACCCCGAGCAGCTGAAGACGCTGCTACGCATAACGGGTGCCCTGCCAGTAGTTGAAGGCATGGGTGTGAGACTCGAGGCGGGGGCAAAGCTAACGCCCGATCAGGTTGCTCAGGTGCTGCTCCAGCTGCCCGTCAAGAACATGCTGGACGCCATACTGCTCTCAACGATAAAGACCGTAGGCGTTATGACGGTCACCTTCCATAGTCCCGTCTACCCGGCCAGCATAGTGCACGCAATAGGCGCCGGCCTGGTGGTCAGCGGCTTCACGGCTCTAGCGGGCTACGCGCTGAGGATGCTGCGGATGACGGGCAACGAGCCGGAGGAGTACCGCCGCTACGTTGAGACAGCCTTCAAGTTCCTTGCTGTGTTCTCTGCCGTAATGATAGCTTTCCAGGGCTTTGTTAGCGGCCACGAGATGGGCGTCGCAGTAGCCCACTATAACCCGGAGAAGTTTGCGACAATGGAAGGCACAGCAGAGGGCTTCACGAATATACCAAAGCTACTCCACGTGGAGGGCCTCGTAGAGAAGATGATGAGTATGGTAGCCTATGGTGACCCCAACGTTGGCTTGCCGAGCTACGACGAGATTCCGGCCCACTACTGCCGGTGCAAGCTAAGCGGCCAGCCCGCCTTCGACTGTAGGCCGCCACTAGTCATACACTACATCTACTACACGAAGATCGGGCTGGGCATCTTGTTGGGCCTCTACGGGCTGCTCGTAGCCCTCGTGGCTATGAGGGATCGCTGGGGCTGGGCTGACCGCCTGCTACGGCTTGCCAAGATAGAGGGTAGGCCAAGGTGGCTGCTCAGGCTGGCGATAGTGTTTGCTGTGTTGGCGCAGATGGTCAGCAACATGGGCTGGGCTGTCCGCGAGATAGGCCGCAAGCCCTGGACAATATATGGGCTGATGACTGTCGACGTGGCTGCCACGACTAACAGCCTAGCACACCTAGCTAGCAGCGTGACCCTGGTGGCGCTCTACTATGTGGCGATACTGGCGGTGCTTGTCTATGCGGTGTATAGGATACTCTGGCTGCCTGGCAAGAGGGAGGCAGGCCACGTGTAATCTTAATCAATAATAACTATTTTTAACATATAATTGCTCTATATATGTTATTACTATGCACTATGTGTGCATAAAGACTTACACATGAGTGCAACTAGCCCGTGTACATGCATACATGGTGTGAAGAAAAGGGAGGGGTAGAGCCGTGATAGGCATAGCGCCAGCCTGGCTAGCGTTCATGTTCGGATGGCACATAGCAATGGTGAACCTAGGCATAGGCCTGGCGTGGCTAGTGCCCTACCTAAAGAACAAGGCAGTCAAGGAGAACGACCGCGACCTTGAGAGAGCGGCTAGAAGCCTTATGAGGTTCTACGCGGCCACCTATGGTCTCGCAGGAGTCTTCGGCACAGCATTCACAGTATTCCTGCTAAGCTACTACCCCGACTTCATCGGCGTTGCCGGCCACATAGCGCTAATACCGTTCGCGATATCGATACTCATGATAGCACTCCACTTCTTCAGCATAATAGCCTACTGGTACGGCTGGGACAGGTGGAGCCACAACACACACAACCTCATTGGCCTCGCGCTAGGCGTCTCGGCGCTGCTCATACCATTCGGCTTCCGCGGCGTCTTCGCCTTCCTAAACATACCGGCAGGTCTGATGGTGGAGGCCACACCTGCGGGCACAAGGTACGGCCTTGACCTGGGCGCAGCAATATTCGCCAACCCGACCACGCTGCCACTCTACGTTAAGAGCATAGCCGCAGCCTTCACGGTGACATTCTTCGCCGTCATGGGAGGCTATGCGTATCGCTACGCGGTGGCTAGAACTGAGGAAGATCGCCGCTACGCTGCGAGGATAATGAGGATTATGGCTAAGCCTGCTGTGGCAGGCGCAGTTTTGATGATAGTATTGGGTCTCTGGTATGCGTTGAGCCTCCAAGTAGTCCCCTATAAGTTCAACAACGTCTTCGCAAGCCTGGGGTGGAGGACGGGGCCCGACCCAACACCTTACTACAACGTAGCCTGGCTCTTTGTGCTGAAGATGCTGCTCTTTGCAGTCCAGCTAGCGGCAGTCGCCCTGGCGGTGCCCAGGCTGCTCCGCGGCGAGAGCCTCACCGAGGGTCAGCTCAAGCTGATAACCTTAGCCGGTGTTGCAGCAGTCCTCACAGTGCCTCTCGGTGAGTACCTAAACGCGTTCAGCCAGTACCCGTTCTTCATAGCCGCGTGGCCTGACGTGCTTGCCGGCCATGTGACGCCGCAGCAGCTAGTCACCCAGTACGGCGTCAAGATAACGCCGCCGGAGGCTCTACCTGCGGTGATAGAAAAGGTCAACAGCATAGTGCTAGTGGACGGTGCGGGCAGCAGCGCCGTAGACGTGCTCCAGAAGCTGGTACAGAAATACCCTGACAACAACTACTTCCGTGCACTCCTGGCTGAGGCGCAGATATCAGTCAACGAGATAGCAGTGCTGCCAGCAGTGGTTTACCTAACATACGCCTTCGTAGCGTTCCTAACAGCCAGTGCGGTGTACCTACTCTACATAGTGCTCTCGCCAAGGCCCCAGGCTACTGTCGCGGCTGTCGAGGCAGAGCACTGAGCCCCGAGAGGGCTGTAGCCAGAGAGCCAGAGACCTTGCACGCATATTTGAGCCTCTGCTTTTTAGGCCCCTGCCCAAGGGGGCTCCACTCTATTTCACTGCGTTCAATCATTTGCTCTCTGCGTTTTTGCTGGGGGTGTAGCCAGCTTCCGGGAGTATACATGTGATACGTGGCTAGGGAGGACTCCTTCCCTCCCGGTGCCCTAATGGGGAAAGACGCTCGCTAGAGCCGGCTATGCTTGGATGCAGCCCCCTATAGTATGTGAGGTGTTGTGGCCCTGGGTAGGCGCGGCAGGAGGCTGAAGGATAAGGACCTCTTCGAGACCGTGGAGGAAGTATGGGATCGGCAGACGCTGCTTGCAGCCTATGAGGTAATGCGGCGGCTTAGGCTTGAGCGTTTTGCTGGCGTTGTGAGTGCCGGGAAGGAGGCTAGGGTCTACCGTGCTATAGGGCGTGACGGGAAGGAGTACGCTGTTAAGATATACCTCACTGTGACAGCCGAGTTCCGTAAGAGCATACAAAAGTACCTGTTGGGTGACCCCCGTTTCCAGAACGTTGACACTAGGAACACTAAGAAGCTGTTCTTTGTGTGGGCTCGGAAAGAGTTCCGCAACCTCAAGCGTATGTATGAGGCTGGTGTAAGGGTCCCGAGGCCCTACCTCGTCTACCAGAACATAATAGTGATGGAGTTTATTGGGCGCGGGGGGCTGCGGGCCCCTACACTTAGAGAGGCTTACAGGGAGCTTGAGCCCGAGGAGCTGGAGGAACTAGCATGGGAGGCTCTCGAGCAGTACCGCAGGATATACTGCTGCGCGAGGCTCGTCCATGCGGACTTCAGCGAGTTCAACCTGCTACTCTACGAAGGCAGGCTCTATGTGATAGATGTAGCGCAGGCTGTCAGCCTGGAGCACCCTAACGCTGAGGAGTTCCTAAGGCACGATATTTGGAACGTGCACCGGTTCTTCACTAGGGAAGTCGGTATAGACCTCCCCAGTGTTGAGGAACTCGTAGACTGGGTGAGGAGATGCAGCGAAGCCCCGTGCAAGGAGGTAGAGAGACGAGAGGAGGCAGCATCCCCGGAGTCCTAAGGCTCTACGCAAAGGTCCCCCTGGATAGAATAGGCGTGTTGATCGGCGAGAAGGGTCGAGTCAAGACAGAGATAATGAAGAGGACGCGTACAAGGATAACAGTAGACAGTACAACTGGCATGGTTGTCATAGAGCCTGAGGCCCCGGACGTGCCTCCCTTCATGGTGATGAAGGCGCAGGAGATTGTCCGGGCAATAGCATACGGGTTCCCCCCGGAGAAGGCGATGAAGCTCCTGGACGAGGACGCGGTACTCATAGTCATAGATCTCAAGCAGTATGTGGGTGACGCACCGAACCACCTTCAGAGGGTGAAGGGCAGGATAATCGGCGAGAAAGGCAAAGCCCGCAGGACGATTGAAGAGATGACAGGGACATACATCACAGTGTACGATAACTACGTGGCTATAATAGGCGATTACGAGACGGCGAGCATAGCCAAGCAGGCAGTAGAGATGCTCATAGAGGGACGCCAGCACAGCACAGTCTACCGCTACCTAGAGCGCGCTATGTTCGACCTACGCAGAAGCCGCATGACACAGCTCTGGCGCGCCAAGCTCCACTAGCCTCCTATGCGGGGCTATGAGGATCGGTCTTCGGGAGAAACCTCACAGCCCCATAGAGTGTTGGGGCTCGGCAATCCAGGCCCTCGCCATCCCCGCCAGGTGCTCAGCTGCACAGCCCTCTACGCTGAGATGGCTGCAGGTGTATACACTGTTCTCTTGTTGATGCTGCAGTGCACTACTCTGATTATTTCAATTACTTTGTGGCAACGTAGCTAGCAAGCACAGCGTAGAGGCTGCGCGTGCTCGTTAAGTACCGGTGGTAGGGCAGCAACACCAATATGGCCGTAACTATGGCGAAGCAGGCTATCATTATCGCCTTGTTTCCCATTTGTGAAGCGTCTGAGGCGGCAATGTATCGCTGACACTATGGAGAGGAATGGCACCTACGTCTACGAGAGCGAAGCTGAGGTTATCCTCTGAGGCATTGGTCGTTAGCTTGAAGCCTGTATAGCTCAGGAAGAAGAACGTAGCGGCATAGATAGTGCCCATTAAGGGGCTTTTTAAGTAGGAGAAGCTCCACACAGCCAAAGCGTATACTCTATTTATACCCTCAGAGCACGAAGAAGCTCGCGCATAGCCAGCTTCGCGGCCACTATTAGGCTCTCGGCACGGCCAGCGGTCTTTGAAGCCCTTGAAATCGAGATTTTAGATAAGGCTACGACAGCTGCCTCGGCAGCAATGTTGAGAACACACAGCATCGTGCCAATTAACGAGAAAGTAGCCTGCAGGCTCTCGCAAAGAGCGCTATTAGACTCAACATACGCTTGTTAATCAAGACGTAAACACCTACATGGCGGTTATGACGCTACCTCTACGCCTCCATCTAATGAAGTTCCACTGGGCGTGCATTAGAGACTGTCTTGAAGCCCAGCTTGCACAAGAATATGCAGCCGGAAGAGCGTGGCAGAACTAGGAAAGCGCGAAACTAGCGGCAGACCCCCTGATATGGCTATCTGGGCCCAGCACCCATGATCGGGAAAATGCACGCACCTATTGTTTATGCCGACCGCGATAGCGGTGACCCCCAGCGTGAGCTTCTTGGGCCTCCGCTTTCCAGCACTGGAGCCCCTAATGCGGGGGGCATAGAATCACATATACTCACGCGAAGAGCTGTACACCGTGCCCGGTGGACAGGTGCTGGAAAGCGGTAGAGAAATAGTACATGTGTCCCGGCTAGGCATACTCTTCCGCTAGCTCTATGAGCTCCTGCGGCACTATACCCTTCTCGGCGAGCTTGCGGACCTCCTCGCGCGAATACCGGTATATTACGTCAGCACGGTCGGGCTTGAAGTCCCAGGGTGCTGCTAGCACTATGTCGCCCTCCCTCATCCACATCCTGCGGCGCAGGCTGCCGGGTATCCTCGCCTTCCTCTCGACACCGTCCTGGCACCTTATCAGAAGGTGGTCTGCGCCTAGGAGCCTCACCACGACACAGAGTATGGTGCCTTCCTCGGGGTTAGGTAGGGGTGCCTCCTTCTTGCCCTCCTCGCGTCGCCCTCCCTTCTTCTTTCTGCGCGCCAGGGAAGCATCACCCATGTGCGAATACTGTTTCACAGCCACGCTGCCTAGGGAAAATAAGGCTGGTGGCTAGGCGCTATGGAGGCGTGCGGGTGGAGGCTCTTCCTGGCCGGCGCTGCGGCGGCAACGGCCATGGTCTCTCTGGTTTTGATGGTTATCGTACTGTACTACTATGCGCCTATATACAGCGAGGCGCAGGAGGCTCGTTCAGCAATTGCGGCGGCCTCGCGGCTCATAGCAGAGCTTAACAAGAGCAATATACCGGAGGCGCTCGACAAGCTAAGCCAGACGCTTGTCCGGCTTAACCAGAGCCTAAGGCTCTACGATAGCCTCTATAGTGAGCTCCAATGGTATCGCGAGATAATAGAGCTAGTCTACAACGAGACCCATAGCCCGGACTTCAACAAGACACTAGAGAATCTCATGAGGGAAGCTGAGACTCTCCGCCTATTACAGTCACTACTAGGGTCAGCCCTATCCGAGACCCTCTACACAATGGAGAGTCTCCTCCGGAGCCTGCGCCACATAAGTGAGTTGGCACACGAAGCCCTAATGCTTGCGGATAGCCTGCCGCCCCAGGAGGCAAAGAAACTAGTCTGGGACGCGGAGAGGCTCCTAGAGGTAGCCCGCGACCCGGCTCTGCAGAGGCTGCTTACCGAGGCGCCCATGCTCCTAGCCGAGGCCAACAAGACGCTTGCTGAGCTGCCGAGGCCTCAGCCGTTGGCGGCGTGCGCAGCCGCGGTGGGCGTGGCGGCTGCGGCCGCGGCTATCTACCTACTTCACAGCTGCGGCCATAGGGAAGATGGAGAGAGCCCTAGAGGCTCGGCGGAGGATGCCTCTCCAAAAGACGGTCTATGAGGTCCTTGACTGTAGGGCCCTCAACTATCCTTAGCTCGTACCTAACTCTCGCTACGGGCTTGTTCATCTTTATCAAATCCTCTATCCTCGCGGGGCTTGCTACGAGCACGGCATCAGCAGGCACCCTTCGGAGCGTCTCCTCAAGGTCGCGGAGCTGCTGCTGTGTGTACCCGGTGGAAGGCACCACGGGCCCCATGTGTGGGTACTCCTCATACATCTTCTTGATCACGCCTACAGCATAGGGCCGTGGATCCACTATCTCCGCGCCGTGCTTCTTCGCCGCAACATACCCTGCACCATACGGTGCGCCGCCGTGCGTAACCGTGGGCGAGTCCTCGACGACGACAACCCTCTTGCCCTCAACTAGCTCCGGCTTGTCCACCTGGACCTCAAGCTCGGCAAGCGCCACCTCGAGGCCAGGGTTTATCTCGAGTAGCCGCCTTTTGGTCTCCTCCGTCTTCTCCGCGCCAGCCTCGCCTATCTTTGTGACCACGGCCACCTCCGCCATGCGGACGTTGACCTCGCCAGGGAACGTGCCAGCCACGAGCTCCGGCCGCATAGCGTCAGCAACAACTATCCAGAGATCAGGCTTTATAAAGGGCCAGTCGTTGTTACCCCCGTCCCATATTATCACATCGCCGAGACGCTCAGCCTCACGCAGCACAAGGCCATAGTCGACACCGGCAAGGACAGGCACCTCCAGGTCAAGGTAGGGCTCGAACTCCTCCCTCTCCTCTATCGTTAACGGGTACTTCTCCAGGTCATCCGGGAACTGTATAACTATGAGTTTCTTCGCCTCAAGATCCCCATACGCCATCGGATGCCGGACTATGACGGGGCCGAGGTCGCGGCTCATAACTTCTCGTGCAAGAGCCCGAGAGAGACTGCTCTTGCCGGCCCCCGTCTTTACAGCGGTAACGGCCACGACCGGCTTATAGCTGGCCAGCATGGTCTCCCGGGGCCCGATTATTTTGAAGTTGGCGCCTGCGGCCAGCACGCGGCTCATCTTATGCCCTAGCTCCTCGTAGGTAAGGTCGCTGTAGGCGAACACTACCTCGTCGACATGCTCCTCGCGTATAAGCTTTTCAAGCCAGGACTCAGGGACAATCGGGATACCGTCAGGGTACCGGTGCCCTGCCAGGCTCGGGGGGTAGCGGCGCCACTCTATCCCGGGTATCTGGGCCGCAGTGAACGCGACGACGTGAAACCCCGTGTTCTCCCTGAACACGGTGTTAAACACATGGAAGTCGCGACCCCCAGCACCCATTATGACTACGCGCTTTTTCTGCGCCAAGGGAAGCCACGCTCCCTCCACAAGGTAACGCGGGGCCTCCCTACTAGGCTCTCAACGTGCGGGGTAAAAGGCAGGGTGACGCGTCGGAAGGGCCTAGGCGGCTGAGGGGCGTGTGCGGCGATAGAGTGAACACTAGATAGCATGGCCTAGAGAGTGACCTGGCTGCTTTCAGTGGCCCACGCGCAGGTGTAGCAGCCTTGAAGCCCTGTATGGCGCTGGTTGCGTCCCCGCTGCACGACCCCCGCTTGCTCGGCCGTCTCGAGGAAACGATGAAGCCTGTCGTAGAGAAGTATCTCGGCGACGTCGAGGTACGTAGGATAGTCAGGGAGGAGGATGTAGCCTCCTCCCTACGCTGTGGCCATACGGTTGCGGTGATAGCGACGGGGGGCACGGAGCACCTGGCCCTCAAGCTCGGCTACGCGGCTGAGAAGGGTATGGTCGTAGTCGCTCATCCATACGCTAACAGCCTCCCCGCCCTGCTTGAGGCTTATCCTCTTCTCCGTCTGCTCGGCGCGACCCCGGTCTTCGTCGACGAGCTTGAGCCGGAGGCTGTGGAGCGGGCGCTTAGGCCGGCGCTGCTGGCGCTCCGAGGCGTTGCTCGCGTAAGAGGAGCCAGGCTGGGCATAGTGGGTGAGCCGAGCCCGTGGCTCGTGTACAGCAGGGTTGAGCCGCAGCGTCTCCGCGAGAGGCTGGGAATAGAGCTTATCGAGATAACGATAGACGAGCTTGAGGAAACGTACCGGAGCGTCGGGGTTGACGAGGCTCTTGTAGAGAAGCTGGCTGCCGGCGCCTCAAGTGTCGAGAGACCGAGGACGGAGCTTGAGAAGGCTGTGAGGCTCTACGCTGCACTAAAAGAGATGGTAAGGCGCTACCGGCTCGACGCTGTGACTGTGGAGTGCTTCGCTATAATACCGAGGCTGGACACCACAGCCTGCCTCCCTTTCGCACTCTTAAACAGTGAGGGAATCGTAGCCGGCTGTGAAGGCGATGTACCATCGACGGTTACCATGATGCTCCTAAGCTGGTCCACGGGCCAGCCAGCATTCATGGCAAACCCTGCAAGGTTCTACCATGACGGCCTCCTCCTAGCTCACTGTACGGCGCCGCTAGCCTACGGCAGGTACCGGCTGCTTAGCCACTTCGAGACGGGTAAGGGCGTAGGCGTCTCGGTCGAGCTCCCACCATCAACAAGGGTTACGATAGCGAGGCTTGACCCGAAGCTGGAGAAGCTGCGGATCGGCGAGGGCACTGTGATAGAGTCTGGCCTCCGGAGCCCCCTCCACTGCCGCACACAGGTTAGAATACGGACCAGCTGGGATCCGAGGAAGCTGC
This sequence comes from Pyrodictiaceae archaeon, assembly GCA_027062725.1. GTDB lineage: Archaea > Thermoproteota > Thermoprotei_A > Sulfolobales > Pyrodictiaceae > QNYQ01. The sequence continues at coordinate 18,970 of JAMOSW010000086.1, forward strand.
TCTACGAGAGCATAGGCAACCACTATGTCGTGGTGCCCGGTGGTTACGTGGAGCTCGTTGAGCATCTGGGTCGTCTCCTCGGCCTCAAGGTAGAGAGGCTATAACTATACTGTCGCCAGCTGGCGTGCTCCCCCCCTTTCTCCGCGTATCATCACGGGTGCTTGAGCTTAAGGCTGGGACCCGTGAGGCCCCGCTTTTGGGGAAACCCTTGACCCTCCATATACCATGAGAATATTACGGACAGCCAGGGAAACCTAGAGGGAGGGAAGGGTCTCAGAAGGAGAGGGAGAGGTGAAACAGGGTGCCACCAGAGATACAGCTCCGCGTCGCCGAGGCCCGTAGCCGCGACGTGGGCCGAAAGATAGCCAGGATAAGCCGTGACGCCATGAAGAAGCTCGGTGTAGAGGTAGGCGACTTCATAGAGATAGAGGGCCCGAAGGGCGTGGCGGTTGCACAGGTTTGGCCGCTGCCTCCGGACGATGACCCGGAGATAATCAGGATAGACGGGTTCATACGTGAGGCTATTGGCGCGAGCGTCGGCGAGACCGTGACCGTCAGGAAGGCAGTCAACGTGCAGCCGGCGACCAAGGTTGTGCTTGCACCCACCGAGCCAATAAGGTTCAGCAGGGACTTCGTCGACTATGTCAAGGAGTTCCTACTCAGGAAGCCGGTCACGAGGGGCGAGACGATAATAGTCCCAGTGCTCGGCACGGGTCTTCGCCTGGTCGTTGTGGCTACGCAGCCCAGCCAGTTCGTCTACATAACTGACCAGACGCAGCTGGAGATACGTGAGGAGCCTGTCCGGGAGGAGCAGATACGCCGCGGTATACCGCGCGTAACCTGGGAGGACATAGGCGACCTCGAAGAAGCAAAGGAGAAGATAAGGGAGATAGTTGAGCTGCCGATGAAGCATCCAGAGCTTTTCAAGCACCTAGGTATTGAGCCGCCTAAGGGCATCCTCCTCTACGGCCCGCCGGGCACCGGCAAGACACTCCTCGCCAAGGCACTCGCCAACGAGATAGGCGCCTACTTCATAGCGATCAATGGCCCCGAGATTATGAGCAAGTATTATGGTGAGAGCGAGCAGAGGCTCCGCGAGATATTCGAGGAGGCCCAGAAGAACGCTCCAAGCATCATATTCATAGACGAGATAGACGCAATAGCGCCCCGGCGGGAGGAGGTCACCGGCGAGGTAGAGAAGCGTGTAGTAGCCCAGCTGCTGACGCTCATGGATGGCCTCAAGGAGCGCGGCAGGGTCATAGTCATAGGTGCCACTAACCGGCCGGAGGCATTAGACCCTGCGCTCCGTAGGCCCGGCCGCTTCGACCGCGAGATAGAGATTCGCCCACCCGACAAGCGTGCCAGGAAGGAGATACTCCAGGTCCATGTTCGCAACATGCCGCTGGCGGATGATGTCGACCTAGAGAAGATAGCCGAGATGACTCATGGCTACACCGGCGCCGACCTGGCGGCGCTGGTCAAGGAGGCAGCTATGAGCGCTCTGCGGAGGTTCATTAAGAGCGGGAAGATAGACCTCAACAAGCCGATACCCGCAGAGGTGCTCAAACAGCTAAAGGTGACGATGGCCGACTTCATGGAGGCCATGAAGTATGTGCAGCCCAGCCTGATAAGGGAGATCTACATAGAGATGCCAGAGGTCCACTGGGACGACATAGGTGGGCTTGATGATGTGAAGCAGCAGCTGCGGGAGGCGGTGGAGTGGCCGCTCAAGCACCCAGAGGTATTTGAGCAGATGGGTATACGGCCGCCTAAGGGTATCCTGCTGTTCGGCCCGCCGGGCACGGGTAAGACCCTGCTCGCGAAGGCGGCGGCGACCGAGAGCGGCGCCAACTTCATCGCCGTAAGGGGCCCAGAGATACTCAGCAAATGGGTAGGCGAAAGCGAGAAGGCGATAAGGCAGATCTTCCGCCGCGCTAGGCAGGTAGCCCCAACGATAATCTTCTTTGATGAGATAGACTCGATAGCGCCCGCTAGAGGGATGAGGCACGACACCAGCGGCGTGACGGACAGGATAGTTAATCAGCTGCTCACGGAGATGGATGGCATAGAGCCGCTGACCAACGTGGTCGTTATTGCTGCGACCAACAGGCCGGACATACTGGACCCGGCGCTGCTCCGCCCCGGCAGGTTCGACAGGCTGATCTACGTCCCGCCGCCGGACAAGAAGGCTAGGCTTGAGATACTCCGCATCCACACCAGGAACATGCCGCTGGCGGATGATGTCGACCTAGAGAAGATAGCTGAGATGACAGATGGCTATACCGGCGCCGACCTAGAGGCTGTGGCGCGCGAGGCAGCAATGATAGCAGTAAGAGAGACCTTCAAGAAGACGGGCAAGCCAAAGCCAACCGAGGTACGCATGGAGCACTTCTTGAAAGCGCTAAAGGCGGTACAGCCAAGCCTCACCCCGGAGGACATAAAGCGCTACGAGCGCCTGGCCAAGGAGCTCAAACGCATGGTGCTCTAGGGGGGAACCACTACCTTAGTCCTGCTTGTCTTTTTTTGTAGCAGCATATAGGCTCCCTCAAAGGCGCATCTCCTCGGCAAGGCCTTCTATTCACTTCCTTCAGTCGTTATCGGCCCCGGGGTGTGCTGTCTCAGGTAGCCTTATCCCTCCTAGCCTTCCTAGCCTAGAGGGGACCAGTGACAGCCTAAGCTCGCGGCAACGTGTACACCCCGTAATGTAGGCATAAGGGGGGTAGGATAGTGGCGGAAGGGTTCAACGCGTATACTATATGCCTTGGTGTCCGTCAGGCTCTTGCAGTGGCCTCCCTCCTAGCCTTCGAGGCCATTCGCAGCGTCGGATGCTGTTGTTGGCTCGAGGCGCTCCCTAGCTGGAAGGAGGCTCTAGCCCTTCTACTTGAGAACGCTGACGTAGAGTACAGTGGCTGTCTGGAGGAGCTCCTTGAGCGTGGCTGTGGGCTCTCTCTGCTGCATTTCCTTGAGGAGGCTGTGTCGAGGCTGCTCGGCGAGGAAGGATACCTCTAGCCGGGATGTTACGGTTCCGTAGCCTATGGTTCCTCGGTTCCGGGAAGCTCTCCCTGTCTAGGGATGCCTTAGCTTCTTGCTGCTGTTGTCAGAAGGATAGGGGCTGTATCGGTGAAGAATGAATAGTGCAGAAGTTGGTCCCCGACTACGTGGGTTTAAGAGAAAAACCTTGGGATAGGGGAGGAGGGTGTTTGCTTACTGTCGCTTTGTGACAATCTTTATCTCGACGCCTGGGGGTAGCCTTACTGGCTGGTAGCGTCGTCCGCGGCCCTCGTAGAATTTGGTGAACATCTCGTAGAAGTGCAGCCTTAGCGTGTGTATGTTGGCTATGAATGCTTCGAATCCTATGACGAATATGTTGCCTATAGCGTATACTAGTAGGCCTATGGGGCTGCTTAGGCCGCCCGCCTTCTCTGCTATAATGAAGAAGCCGTACATTAGGCCGCTGTGCGCCAGCATCAGGCCCATGATACGGACGAAGCTCAATGTGTTGCTGAGTAGCACCAGTACCAGGTCGAAGGCTTCGACAAATGCCAGTATAAGGCGCTGGCCGAGGGGTTCATGGCCGTATATTATCGGTGCCAGCAGGTCTATCACTATAGCTAGCACTATGAGGGCCTTCGCTATGTTGGCGAAGAGGAATGCTGAGGCAGGCAGCTGCACAGTGATGCCGTTCACTGTGACCGCGGTGGCGCCAAACATGGCTGGTATGACGGGTAGTGTTGTGTCGAGACTGAGGTAGCGGACTCCGTACTGGTCGAACACGCTGCCGGCTATGTAGGAGCCCACGAATATCGCTAGCACGCCCGTGAAGCCGAGCGCTACTGCCAGCGTATGTAACATGTGCTCGGGGTCACGCTCCTTGAGGCTTCTGAGGAATCCTAGCCACGATGCCAGTGCTAGCAGCACCGAGCCTAGTGCCAGGCTCACGTAGAGTGAGCGGAACGTCAACACCCTGACAGCCGTTGCCGCCTCCGCACCATGTGCCTCGCCTATGTAGCGCTTGTAGAGCTCGTGCACTGGGGACGCGTAGGGCGGGTGCCCGTGCCATAGGTTCTTGTCGATCCAGTGTGCCACTGGCGTCACGGGGCCGAAGAACTCTGCTGCGAGTATACCGAAGATTATAGCCGGTATGCTCACGTAGACCAACAGCTGGCCTATAGTGCGCCAGCCCTCGCTCTTAGCCTTCTTCCAGAGGTAGAGGCCAAAGAGCAGCAGCACTAGGCCATGGCCAGCATCGGGGAACATAAGGCCGAAGATTATCGGGAACGTTATAGCCATCAACAGGAGTGGCACGTACTCGCCAGGCGCCGGCAGGCCATACATGCCCAGCAACTCGACGAAGGGGCGTAGAGGCTTCGGCGGCTTGAACACGGTAGGCAGCTCCTCGGCAGGCTTGCCGCGCAGCGGCCTGGCATAGATTGTGTAGGTGCCTCCCACGGCACGGTTCAGCGCCTCGGTCAGCCTCGGTAGTGCATCCTCAGAGACATAGCCGACAAAGACGGCCAGGGTCTTCGTCGTGTAAGCGGATTCGAGTATCTTCAGCAGCGCTGAGAGGGCCTCCAGCCGCAGCAGGGCCTCCTTTAGCTTCCTCGCTATCTCGCGTAGCTCTTCCCTAGTAAGCCGCACTCGCGGCAGAAGTATGAGGCTAGCACCGGCGGAGCTGGCTTCGCGCATCACTGCCTGCTCCGCGTCCGGAGGATACACTATGACATAGGTCACGTAGCCATCCTCTATGTTAAACCCGACAGAGTAGACGCCTAGCGCGTTCATGCGCTCCTCGAAGGCCTGTATATTCTCTGCAGGCACGCGGTACAGCAAAGCCCTTATGTACTTGGCGTTAGTGAGCGAGGCTAGGTCAACGTCTATGAAACTGTACTTCTCTATTACTTCAACATACTGGGCGAGGGGTCCTACCCTGCCCTCCGCGAGCCCAGCGAGGCCGTGCTCAACCTGCTCTATGAACCTGTTTATAGACGATATGACTGTTGACGTGGATGCTGCTATGTTCGGTGACACGACGACCTCGGCCCTGGCCTCGGCCTCGACACCGAGCTTCTCGAGGAGGCTGCGTATACGCTGCGCCAACACCTCTATCTCGCCGCGCAGGCGCCGAGCCAGGTTACGTAGCCTCTCGTCACCCTCGCCGCTAGGGTGGAAGCAGCCACACTCAGCGAGCGCCTTCGCAGCTTCTAGCATCTTGCTCCTAGGCACGACTATTATCGTCTGGGGCGGCGACCGCGCAATGATGAGGCCCATGCTGACCGGCACCTCGCACCTGTTGTTGATTGGCTTAGGCACCTCTCCCTCTCGTGTCCCAGTATAGGAGCCGGCTTCTCCACAGCGAATGATTTTAAAAATGTCTATTCGGGCGCAGCCCTCCTAAATCCGGGCGCCTGGGCTTGGTTGAAAAGAAGGTCGCTGTAGTCGCGGACCCCTACGTGTCGGCGTTCTACCGCATGCTGGGCTTCCTGGCGTTCAGGGCCGGCAGTCCAGAGGAAGCCAGAAGGATCATCAGCGAGCTGCTCGCCCGCGAAGACCTAGGCATAGTGTTCGTGGCCGCCGAGTACTACGAGGGACTGGGTGACGACTTCCTCGAGATGGTTCAGCGCAAGAGGCCCGACCTCATAGTCACGGTGCTTCCGACCCCGAGAGAGCGCGGCCGGCCCATGGATGTACAGAAGGAGCTGCTTAAGGCCCTCGGAATGGGTTAAATATTAGCATTTTAGACCCGGCGCTGGGACAGCGGCTGGGCATCCAGGGGGTGCAGGGCCCACCATGTCTCCACGCGTGATCGGTGACCCCGAGAGGATAGTCAACCAGGTCATAGAGGAGTTCCGGAAAGAGCTAGAGAAGAGGATAGCCGAGGCACTCGAGGCTTCCAGGAGCGTCCTGGAGAAGGCCTACGACGAAGCCATTAGGAGCCTCGAGAAGACTCTTGAAGAGAAGCTCCGGGGTCTTGAGGAGAAGCTG
>JAMOSW010000087.1 GCA_027062725.1 Pyrodictiaceae archaeon
CCTGGTTATCAGGAACACGAAGCTAGAGACAAACATACTCCTCATAATAGAGGAGGACCTTAACACTTTCTGCGGCGGCGCCGTGGACGCAGCCGTGCTCGCCGCCCGGGCGATGAGGAAGGGGCTCACCCCACACTGGGACAACCTCGAAGCCTACATGGACTACCTCCGCGAGAACAACATCTGCTCCAAGCCCATAGAGAAGGCCGGTGCCTACATCCAGGGCGCCTGGGTGGCGGTGCTCGACAGGCAGCAGCGGGCCGCGGCGATGACCTCCCTCATGGGCCGCCTAGCGGAGGAGGAGCTGGTCTGGACCCTGCGGGTAGAGACACCCTACGGGCCCGTAGACAGGCCGGACATAAGGGCCTTCTCGCCCAGCATATTCAGCCTAGACATCGTGCTCTCTGTGGCGCAGGAGCTGGCGGCCGCCCTCCGCGAGGCAGGAGTGAAGATAGTCCGCCTGAGCTTCCGCCCACAGTCGCCGAGCGGCGAGCTGCTCCCATACACGATATACAGCTACGCCATGGCCTAGCCTTTTCTCCAGCCCAGCTCTCCCCGCAGGTACCGGTCCATGGCCTCCGCGGCCTCGAGGCCGCTCTTCATAGCCGGGCCTATCAAGCTAGCGCCGTGCACAACGTCCCCGGCGGCGAACACGGGCTCACGGGTAGTCCTCTTATACTCGTCCACGTCTATCGTGCCGTCCTCTCTCAGCCTTATCCCATAGGTGCCCCCGTCGAAGGGCGGCGTAGGTACAAGTCCGATAGCCTCGATAACCATGTCGGCGTCCAGGGTGAAGTACTCCCCCTCTACTGGCACGGGCTTAGGCCTCTTGGAGCCTGGGGTCTCTACGAGCTTCATTCTCTGAAGCCTGACTCCCACTAGACGCCCATCACGCACGATATACTCTACGGGCTGTGCAAGCTCATGTATTATAGCGCCCTGCTCCTCGGCCTCCTTGAACCCCCTCGGACCCGCGGGCGCGTACTCCCGGGTCCTCCTGTAGACTAAATGGATCTCCCCCGCGCCAAGCCATCTAGCAACGTAGACCGCGTCTATTGCCGTCAACCCGCCGCCGATGACGACAACCCTATGGCCGACAGGGGGCTTCTCGGGGCGGTACCCGTAGCGCCACATGTGGTAGTCCACAATCCACTCCATAGCCGCGACCACGCTGGGGTTCTCGCTGCCCGGTATACGCAGCCTACGGCTCCTCCACGTGCCCGTGGCTATGAGGACCGCGTCATAGCGCTCAATGAGGTCGCCGAGGAGGATATCCCTTCCAACCTTCACGCCCTGGTTGAAGACGACGCCGATGTCGCGGAGCTCCCGAATCCCACTACGGACACGGTCCTTATTGATATGGACCTCAAGGACGCCGAAAATGAGGAACCCGCCAGGCTCCGGATTCTGGTCGAAAACCTCGACGCTGTGTCCCCGGCACCGGAGGTAGCCGGCAGCATAGAGCCCCGCCGGGCCGGCCCCGACAATCGCGACCCTCTTCCCGGTCTCCGGGTGCTCGCCCGGCCGGCACCGCAGGATGAAACGCATGACTCGGCTGGCACCCAGAAAGATGGGTTAAGGGAGGGGATGGCGAGTAAAGAATCCCGCGCAAGAGGCCAGTGGCCGGGAAAAGACGTGACAGCGTTACTCGATAGGCTTCCTTATGGGGACCTCCTTGTCCATTATGATGCCCTTCTCCTGGAGGTAGGCCAGGAGGTCGTAGTAGGCCTTTATCCTTGGCTTGTTCCTGCTGCCCCTCGGCCCTGGGTCCTTCATGAAGAAGGCGTTGACCGGATACGCGGTGCCCTTCTCGCCCTGATCGAGTAGCGCTTTGCTTATCCTGGAGAGATCCACGAGGAGGCCGGCTAGCGCGGGGCTGTCGTTTATCCTCATGTTGACTACCAGCTCATCCTCGAGCCCATTGAAGGTCTTCCACCAGATGTGCATTGAGACGAACTTCTTGTCGCCTAGAGGCTCCAGGTAGCCTGTCGGCTTGATGTAGTGCGGCGCGTCGTAGCCCAGTATGTCCTTCACGACGCTGCTCTTCGTCTCCTCCTTCATCTTGTTCCTCTCCGGCACGGTGAGCGCGAGGAAGTCAGTGTTGCCGCCGATGTTGAACTGGGCTATGCTCAGCACGTAGCGGTTCCTTTCAGCCATGTGCTCGAGCAGGTCCGCGGTGAGCGGTGTCGCTCCGGTGGCGCCGTCGTCGCCCAGGACAAGTATACCGGCCTCCTCGTAGAGCTCGACGATGGCCGGGTCGCGGGCCAGCGGGCTAGGTATAACGTTCACCAGCGCGACCTTAGCGCCGGTCTCCTTGGCGTAGCGGTAGACGGCGTAGGCGTAGGCGTGGCTCGCGCTCAGCCTGTCCCTGTCGTCCCTCCTTATCGCATCCAGGAGGTCCTCGCGCTTCAGGAAGGGCCTCGCGGGCTCCGTGGTGGCGACGTTTATCACCACGTCCGGTTTCAGCTCCTTCAGCTCCTCCACTAGGCGGTCTATGGCCTTCTCGGTGCTGCCCAGCTCCTCCTCCAGGCCCTTCACCTTGAAGGGGAGCCCGACCATGCTGCCTAGGTGGATGCCCCTCCTCACGGTCACCTTCTTCAGAGTCTCGGGTATTGGCAGCGTGTCGCCCAGCGCGGCCTTAGCCACCTCGTAGACGGTCTTGCCTACCTTAGCCTCGTCCACGTCGTAGCTGCCCACGATCTCTATGTCCTCTATCCTGTACGGCATAGTATACTGGGCGAACGGCACACCGTAGGGCTTCAGCTCGCCAGCCTTTATCCTCTCAACGCCCACCACGAAGTGGTTCGCGACAAGGCCCTGACCAACCACCACGACCCTTATGGGCAAACCTCTCACCCCCTATAATCACCCAGACGATAGTCAAGGGCAGATGCGTGGGCGAGACCGGGTAGAGTGCGTGTATCTAGCGGCCTCGCCGGCCCCGCCAGAGCAGCCATGGCGGCGGGGCCGTGTCCCGGTAGACGAGGCTGTTGTGTCTCTGTCTAATTGTTTAGCTTTGTTTGTGCCCGGTTCGCCCAGGCCTAGAGATAAGAACGTGACCGCTTATATTTAAACGTTTTCGGCGCGGATTTGGCTGCAGAGCATGGCGGCCGGCACGGCGCGCGGCACGCACGGAAACGCGGCCATAGCAGCAAAAGCGGCGCTCCACACGTCATCGCCACAATGGGCGAAGAAGTGGCCAAACCCCAGCCTATCATCGCTGCCCCCCAGGCCGCGCCCGAGACTACGGAAGACCCTCGAAGCCGCCAACACGGCTGCAAGCAGAGGCTCCAGCCGCCGAGCCGCGCCGGGGCACACAACCGCGCCGAGACCACGGTAGCCCCGCCACGTGGAGAGGTAGTCGATATGCCACCAGAGCCGCCTAGCCCCCCGGCAGAGGTGTCGCCGAAGCCTAGCAGCCAGCCCGCCAGGCCCCCACGCCGAGCCCACATAGGCATAGACACCGGCAGGCAGATCAACCAAGCCCCGCCTGCCCAGGGGCCCGCGGTACTCCTCGACGAGCTCGAAGAGCAGCACGTAGAGGCCGCCGCTCCGCAGCCAGCTGGAGTTCCGCTCCATCCGGGCAGCCATCCCCCGGGAGGCGCGGTCGGCGCTACGGCTGTTTAAGGGGGCCCGCCGGGGAGGGCCGGGATGGGCTGTGCGGCGGGGAGAGGGGTGTCCTACAGGATGGTGGAGGAGCTGGAGCACGGCATCCCCGGACATGCGTCCAAGAAGACGTGGGCTAACAGGCTGCAGCAGTGGCTGAAGCAGCGGGGCGTGAGCTTCGAGGCCGAGGGCGAGGCAACCAGGATACACCTCCCCAGTGGCGTCTACATAGAGATAACAGAGTCTATGGAAGGCGAGGGCTATGACGTTGTGATAACGGTGCCGCTGCCCGGCACAGGCTCTGAGGCAGGCGACACGAAGAGCGCTATCAGCGACGCCTTTGAGATAGTCTCGTTGCTCGGCGGCGAGCTGCGCTACGAGCTCGACGACAGCCTGCCCGAGTACCCAAGCCTCCGCATAATCCGGAGCTACCGTGACCCCGAGGAGCTGGTCGACGCCCTCATCTCTGCGCTTGACAGGTTTTTGAGTAAGTAGCTGTCGCGGGGGAGGAAAGAGAGGCCCCACACCGTATATTTCATCTAGTTGTTGCGTATAGCCTGTCCTCTCCTTCTACGTAGCGCTTATCCCCCAGGGGCCTCTTGCTACGTGCGTGTTACCTCTCCTGGGGCAGCGTCTAGGGAAACGTGTGGAGGGGAGCACCAGTGCGTGTGGCGGTTCTGGTCGTTGCGGTGGTTGTTGCGCTAGTGGCGGCCCTTGTGGCCCGCGCAGACTCGGGCGCCTGCCGGGTGGTGACGATATCCTACCCCGAGGAGAGGTGGCCTTCTGCAACGATAGACCTGGACGGCGACGGGCTGGCGGACTATGTGATAGAGGTCAACCCGTGGAACATAGCGTCTGCGAGCGGCGAGGCTGTGGAGACCTACTACTACTGCAACCATACCCTAGTCTACCACATGGCGCTTGACGACGTCGTCCTGGTGAACCCGGGGGCGTGGGTGCATG
>JAMOSW010000088.1 GCA_027062725.1 Pyrodictiaceae archaeon
CGCACGAATCTGAAAGTATAGCGGTATATGCGACGTTCAGCGTCGGTCCCGGCATAGTATCCCTCGTGGATAAGGAGAAGAGCTCGTTCTCGCCTAGCGTTACTATCTGGAAGTCCAGCGGCAGTACATGGGGCGGCGGGACATTCTACTACCATAAGGCCATAGAGGTGCCCCCTAACGGCTGGGGCTGGGCCTGGGTATGGGGTAGGCCAGTCTTTGCGGTCTATCGTGAGTATGAGTGTATGCTGGACTGTAAACCAACAAATAATACGGTCGCGATAAGCGCGGTAACGGACGTACTCACATATGGCAATATTATACAGGGAGGCCGAGACTATTCAAGGCCGCCACAGATACTGCTTGACGCGATGTTCGCAGGCAATGAACTACGGTATGTGGCGACATTAGCACCTGGTGACTCTCTGCCTTTCAGCACTATCTTCAACGTGTACGACACTTGTGGTGCTGACTTCGAGATAGGAATACCGGTTGGTGCAATAGTTGCAGCTCTGATAGGTCAGCCGTGGGCGAAGTTAATCTCAGACTTCGGTGTTTCAATATCTGTTGAGGGCTCTAAGATAACAATTATGGGTGGTGTTGATAACGATGGTAAGCGAGGCATTACCGAGCATGTATTTGTGGCGACGAGTGGTTTGAAGTACAGACATGAGGCATGCTGGTTAATATACTGTAAGACGTGTTATTACAATGTCCCGATAGGCATATACATAGAAGCAAGATAATTTTAATATTTTTATGCAATACATATTTAAATCTATTCTGTTATTAATCGTGCATATACTAGGTACCCTGTGTGGGCTATCATCGTGGTCTTGGGGCGTAGGGCGTCTCCCCGTGTCTCGTAGTCCCTGGCCAGTAGCTCGAGCATCCGCAGCTCCACCCAGCGGCCGCGGGCCTTGAGCGCGGAGAGGAGCCTCCCCGCCTGGTTCGCGGCTGGCGTGAAGAACACCGCCCCCGCGCCGGGCCGGAGAGCCTCCTCGAGGACGGGGAGCAGCGCCCAGGGGTCGGGCATGTCGACGACGGCGCCGTCGAGCCCGCGCTCGTCGACTCCCAGCCTCGCATCCCTAACCTTCAGCTCCACCCTGTCCAGCAGCCCCAGGGCCTCCAGGTTGCTCCGCGCCACCTCGGCCATGTCGCCCCGTATCTCGTAGCTGTAGACCCTGCCCCCGGGCCCCACGGCCCTGGCCAGCACGGCGGTGGTGAAGCCGCTCCCCACGCCCACCTCCAGCAGCCGCGCCCCCGGCTCGACGTCGAGGAGCATCAGTATCATGCCGTGGTCCTTCGGGTAGATGACCTGGCTCCGGCGCCGAAGACCCCGCTCCATGAAGTCCACAAGCCTGGGCTGCAGCACCGCCGCCCGGGCCCCGCTGCTCAGCCTGACCCATGACCCGTATGGGAGCCCCAGTAGCTCGTCGTGCTTTATGCTGCCCCTGTCGCTCCCGAACCAGGCCCCCCTCCTCACCCGGAGCACGTACCGCCTCCTCTCGTCCACTACGAGCAGCACGTAGCAGCCCTCACACACTATGTCCCGGCAGCACTTACCTCCCAAGACCTGCGGCACCCGCTGCTGGCCCCCGGGGCGCCTCCAGACCCATAAGAAGGGGCCTCCCTCCAGGGAGACAAGCGGGTGTGATGGAGATTGGCCTTTGCTGAGCCCCACCCAGGGGGCGATGAGCTGAGAACCCCTAACTGACCCCCATCCGGTGAGCCCGGGGTTAGCTGCGTTTAGCCGCCAGGATGTGTGCTGGGCTGGTTCGCCGCATAGTGCCTCGTGGGGAGCCGTGGGGTGTGGCGGTGGAGCAGCTAGTGCCGTCACACCACCTATATAAGGTCTTCTTCTTCATTGGATGGTTGGGCAATCGGCTAATCAGAGTATGATGGCCCCTCGCCTGGAGTAGCCCCTTCCCGTGAGGCTGGGTCCCGTGAGGCTTGGGATAGTAATAGCCTCGCTCATAGTTTTTGTTGCTGTCGCGTCAACGTCTGCTACTGCTGGCTCGTCCAGCCTGAAGCCTGTCATAGTCGAGGCGGGTGGTGCGGGGTCCCCTGGTCGGTGGCTCCTCGTGGCCCCTGGGGGCAGGCTTGTCCCGGCGCTGCCAGTGCCCCTACCGGATAAGACTGTCACGATGCGTTACGTCGTTGACGCCGTGTACGATGGGGCCAGTATACGGGACCTGTTGCGCAACGATACGAGGCACGCCCTGCGGCTCATCAAGGAGGGCAGGCTGCAGCCCGTCTACGCGGAGACCAGGGTGCCGCTCCATAGCGCTAACAGGGTGCGTCTCCTGCTTGTCCCACCCGTGGACGCGTCACCAGCCGCCTGGAGTAGCCTCCGGCTTGACGGGCTGGCGGCGCTGGGTGCCAGGCTCTACCGTGGCCCCGGTGGCCGTGTCGTCGCCGTCTATCTACCCTCGGCCAGGCCCCTGCTGGGCTATGGGCCGGCGCATGTTGACGGCGTCTACGTATTAGTCGATGAGGGCTCCGGCGCGCGGCTCGTCTACAACGTGTCCAGGGCGTACCTGGAGCTGGTGGCGGGGAAGGCTGTGACTGCAAGGGAGCCGCGGCAGGTCAGCGGCTACCTGGCTGACGCGGCCGGGTCGCTGGCTGTGAGGGCTCCATGGGTGTCCCCCAAGGACTATGTGGCCTATCTCCTGGCTCTGGGCGGTGTCGACGAGAGCTACCGTACTAGCCGGGGCGTAGCCGACCCCAAGAGGCTCGTCAATGCCAGGGTTCCGGCGGGTGGCGTCTACGAGAGGTGCTGGAACCTTACTGTAGACCACGGCGTCTACGCTGTCCGCGCCGTGGCGCTGGCGGCTGGCCGGGGCAGCGTAGGCATAGACATATGGCTATGCCGCGGCACCTATGCCTCCTCGCCCTTCATGTGCATGAACTGGGGGAGGCCGGCGGCCTCGGCCAGCTACGTGCTGTGGGGGAACGAGAAGGCCCTAGTGGCTGAGGCTGTGGGCGAATACAGGGCCGGCGAGCGCCTGCTGCTCTGTGTCCGTGCGCGCGGGGGACCCAGGAGCGATGTCCACCTCAGCGTCGCCGCCGCAGCCGAGGCCGAGGTAGACCGTGGCAGCTGGCAGAGGTACACCGCCAGACTAGGCTACATAGGCCTCTACGAGACCGAGGGGATGGTCGAGAAGGGCATACCCTTTGAGGGCTCGCTGCGCGTAGACCTGCTGCCGCCCACGGCTCTACGGCTAGGCTACGGCTCAGCAAGGTTCCGCGTAGAGAGCGTCGGCGCCGCCCAGAGGAGCTACGTGGAGATAGCCCTGGGCAACACGGTCCTCTGCAGCGGCTTCACGCACCAGGTAAAGAACACTGACAGGCAGGTGTTCACCTGCAGCGTGTCCCTCAGCCCCTCCACCGTTTGGGGCGAGGCCGCGGCCTCAATGGCCAGCGGGTTCGCGGTCCCCCTCTGGGTGAGGGTTGAAGGCGGCGGCGTCTGGCTCCTGAAGGCCGATGTCGAGGCGGTTAAGCTGCCGGCGTGGTGCCGTGACGGGCTAAGGCTGACAAAGGTCACGAGCGATGTAGGCTACGCATCGTTCTACAGCAACTACGTCTACACTGCTATCCAGGTCTCCAGGAACTACGCGGTAGAGCTTGGCGAGGCGACACTCAACCTGTTCATGCCGCGGCCAATAGCCGGCCACGTGCCGAACACGCCAGTGGCGTGGGTCAACGTGGTCACCAGCATACCAACGATAGACTCGATAACCTTCCGCGCGTCGCTATACACCGCTACCCGCCTGCTCGGCGCCGACGCCTACATGGTCCTGCCGGGCGGGGACCAGAGGCTCGAGTACAGCGACTACATCCTCTACGGCCTAGGCCTCCTGGGCAAAGTGGTGGGCCTAGTCAGCGAGGAGGGCGCGATGCTCCTAGAGATAGCGAGCTTCGTCCTCGACAACCCATTCGTAGTCTGGGGCCAGAGCACTGAAGCGAACCTGATGGCCCTCGGGCCAGGCTCAGTGACCGCGACGGGGACGGCCATAAACGCGGAGTCGGCGTCGCTCCGCGTAGTGGCCTACACGGACAGCTACTGGCCACCCGGCGGCCACGCACGGCTGGACGCGGCGGCGTCCATACTCTACCTTGACGAGCTGGACGCCCCGCTGGTCAGCATAGATCTCTCTGCGTCGGCAACAGTGCCGCCCATCGAGAGGTGAGGCCCAGGGTGACTAGACGGGGCGGCGGGGCCACAATAGCGGCGATAATAGCCGCCGCTGTCGCCCTGCGCCTGCTGCTGGAGATAGGCGCGTGCAGGCTTTTTGAAGCAAGCTGGGAGAGGCCCCGGCTGCTCATGGTGGCTGCGCTGCTCCGCGAGATGGAGATACTTGTCTGGATAACGGCGGTCAACATGCTTGCCTGTAGGGCTCTGGGCTGCGGCCGCGTGCCCCGCGGCCCCCTCTACGCGGCGGCCATGTTGGCGGCGCTCGACCTCGCGGTGAAGGCGGCAGTATTCTACGGCTACATAGGCGGCCAAGCCGCCTACACGGCCCTACTGCTTGTCAAGGCCTTGTTTATCCTGGCCGGTATAGCG
>JAMOSW010000089.1 GCA_027062725.1 Pyrodictiaceae archaeon
TATCTCGGGCTTCTCGACCTCGAGCGGAGCGTCCAGCAGCACGATGAACGCATTCTCAACCCTCTTAGGCATGCCGGGATGCACAACCTCCTTGTCGAGGACGATGCCTTCTATGAGCTGGCTGTCCAGCAGGCTGCCGCCCTTCTTCTTCTCAATCTTTATTCTGTCTATCCTTACGTCGTAGGTGCCGTCCTCACGCTTATCGGCAACCTTTAGGACCGCCTCGACAGCCATGTCGGTTAGCTTGTCTAGTGTTGCGCCGCTGCCAACATACTTGCTGGTTAGGCTTGTGGCCGCTATCTTCTTTAGGAGCTTCCTATCGTTGACGTCAACCTTCATGCCTATCTTTGCTAGCTCGTCTAGGGCAAAGTCTAGAGCCTTCTTGTAGCCCTCGATGATGGTTGTTGGGTGTATGTTCTCGTCGAGTAGGGTCTCTGCTTTGTCGAGCAGCATCCCAGCCAGGACTACTGCACTGGTCGTGCCATCGCCTACCTCGGCATCCTGGGCCTTCGCCACCTCAACAAGCAGCTTAGCGGCCGGGTGTTGTATCTCCATCTCTTTGAGTATTGTTGCACCATCGTTGGTTATGGTGACGTCGCCGAAGCTGTCCACAAGCATTTTGTCCATGCCACGGGGGCCTAGGCTGCTCTTGAGGACCTCTGCGAGCACCTTCGCGGCGAGTATGTTATTGCGGAGTGCCTCACGACCGTAGACGCGCTGGGTACCCTCCTTGAGCACGAGTACCGGGACGCCTAGCGCCATGGTGTTCACACCTCCCCGGAGCCCCTATGAGCCTCCAAACTACCCGCACACCACACACTTCTATATAAATGTTACTCCTTGGGTTGTGTTAAGGCAGGCCGTTACGCTAAAAGTGCCCCTACACAACGTCCGCCCCAACGGGGGGAGAATACATGGGCAAAGTGCGTATAGGCGTCGTCAAACGCACAGCCAGGAAGCTCATCGCAGCCTATCCCGACTTGTTTAACGAGGACTTCGAACACAACAAGAAGGTAGTATCACAGCTCATAGAAACTCCTTCGAAGAAGCTAAGAAACCAGATAGCGGGCTACGTCACCCGTCTTGTTAGGCTCTACAAGAGGACTGGGCGTCTCCAGTACCTGCTTGAGCAGCAGCGTGCAGAGGAGATGAGGGCTGCGCTCGCGGCGCAGGCCCAGCAGGCAGGAGGCGAGGAACAGAAGGAGACACAGGCCAGCAGCGAGTAGCAAACCCAGTAGACCCCAAGACACCCACCACGCTAAGCAAGCAGCTCACCTTTCGTTCCTACAGGTCTGTACTCATCTAATCCCCACCCTTGTTTAAGTCGCCAAAACACGGCACCAAGGGCCCTCTATGAGTTTACGTGTGCGCGTGTTGCGTTCTTCGCACACCAAGCCGTATTGTACTGGTAACCGCTCTCTCGCTAGCAGGAGACCAGAGCGGCACATAGGGGTGTGGCTGTATGGTCAACCAGCCCCATCCTGAACCAATAAAATTCAAGCCGATTACTTGGCGCGACGTGGAAAACGCTTGTGTTAAGATAGCCGAGGATATACTCGCTAGAGACATAGAGATAGATGTTATAGTCGGTATAATGCGTGGAGGCTGGATACCTGCACGTCTTCTCTCAGACTATCTAGGCGTCGACAGAATGGGGGCGCTGGAGGTCAAGTTCTACCGTGGTATCGGCGAGACAGCCGAGCGGCCCGTAGTGACACAGCCGCTCATAATTGATATACGTGATCGGAACGTGCTCGTGGTGGACGATGTTGCAGACACTGGGAAGACCTTCAACGTGGCTGTCAACTTCCTTAACCATTATGGCCCGCGCCGCATAGTGACAGCGTCGCTGTATCTCAAGCCGTGGTCCATGCATAGGCCGGATTTCTACGCGGAAGAAACAGACGCCTGGATAATATTCCCGTGGGACAAGGCTGAGACAATCGAGGAGCTCATTACGGCTAAAAACATGTCAGCCGAGCATGTCGCCGAGATAACAGGTGAAGACCTTGAATTCATCAAGAGAGTATACTATACCCGTAAGCGGAATAAGGCGTAGGAGCTGGCTTCCCGAGCTAGGACTTACAGATACACTACTATATTGCAGCCGCTACACGAAGGCTCTCGAGGAGACTGTTAGCAAGGCCAATAGAGCAGAGGACTGCTACGTGTCTATAGTTCCCTTAACGCTTGCAGCCAAGAAAGGACTTGAGGCTGCGGAGGCTGCACACCTAGCAGCGTTTCTCGCATACAGACGCGGCGCATCAATAGCCCGGAAGAAGGGTATTGATACTCTCCTCATGCTCGTCGGCATGAGGAACATTAGGAGCGTACTTGACCGCGCCGCCCCGAAACCGGGGGACCAAGTCCTGATCCTGGCTACTCCCAGTGACTGCCTAGCAATAGATACCGTCCCGGGCCACACGTGCCGCTTACCGCCATCAACACGGGACGAGGTCTCGCGCGTAGCCTGCTTCGTGCTCGAGGCCCGCCTCTATCGGCCGGAGGAGCAGTAAGCGGTACACGGGACTATCTCCTTCAGTTTCCTGTCTTAAGGGTTAAGAAGGGGCTGAAATCACTCGCCACCGTGAAGGCCAGGGACCGAGGGAAGCCGTGAGAGGAGGAGGGGGTAGAGCTATGCGCTGGCTCCTCCTAGACGAGGAGGAAGAATGGTGGGAAGAGGAGGAAGAGGAAGAAGAGTGGTGGGAGGAAGAGGAGGAGGAAGAGGAGTGGGAAGAGGAAGAGTGGTGACCGAAAGAAGCATACACTACACGAAATAGCCGGCCCACAGAGCTCGTCTGGCCCCGGTAAGGCTAGGATCCGGGTTTCTCGCACCCAGCTGTGACCTAGGCCGTGCCGAGGCGTGTTTTTAAGGCTTTCAGCCTTTGGCGCAGCTAGGTTGCTCCATGTATACCATTATGAAGCCCCTGCAGTGCTGCGTCCCTACGTTGGACGCTCCTTGTCTCGGCCACGGGTATTGTTTTGGCTCAGTGGACCTTGCCGGTTATGCTTCATCGCCTACGCGGCTCCGTGCCGTCACCACTCGTCATAGCCGTGTCCAGCACCTTGCTTGGCCTGGGTTTATTGCCTGCTCTGGCCGCGAATGGGGCTCTGTCTTGGTCTCTGGAGGAGGGTGGCGTATAGCGCGTTGTAGGGTGACGCGGTTTTGGTCAGGCTGGCTGTCATTGACTATGAGCTCTGCAAGCCGTCTAAGTGTAGCCAGGAGTGTATAAGGTTCTGTCCAGTCAACCTTACAGGAGGCAAAGCTATAGAGATGGATCCTTCTAGGCGAAAGCCCGTCATATACGAGGAGACTTGCATAGGCTGCGGTATCTGTGTGAAGAAGTGTCCGTTCAAGGCGATATCTATAGTCAACCTGCCCGACGAGCTTGAGAAGATGCTCATCCACCGCTACGGTGTTAACGGCTTCAAGCTCTATGGGCTTCCTGTGCCTAGACAGGGCCGTATACTAGGTGTTATAGGCAAGAATGGCGCTGGCAAGACAACGGCCCTACGCATCCTCGGCGGCGAGCTGAAGCCTAACCTGGGCCGCGTGGAAGGGCCGGAGCCCACATGGGAGGAGATAATTAGGCGGTTCCGTGGGACCGAGATACAGAACTACCTCCGGCTAGTGGCTGAGGGTAAGATACGTGCAGCCCATAAAATCCAGTACGTTGACCTGGTGCCGCGTCGTCTCCGCGGCCGTGTGGGTGAGCTTCTCGAGAAAGCTGATGAGCGCGGCCTCTGGAGGGAGCTGGCTAAGGAGCTTAACCTGGCCCATCTCCTTGATCGCAAGGTGTCACAGCTCAGCGGCGGCGAGCTACAGCGTTTCCTCATAGCGGCGGTGCTGTCGCGCGATGCCAACGTCTACTTGTTCGACGAGCCAAGCAGCTATCTTGACATAAGGGAGCGTGTACGCGTGGCGAGAGCCATAAGGAGGTTTGTGCCTAAGGACGCATATGTGGTAGTGGTAGAACACGACATCGCGATGCTTGACTATCTCTCTGACCACGTAGTCATAATGTACGGTGAGCCCGGCGTATACGGCATAGCGTCTAAGCCCTATGGTGTACGTGCTGGCATCAATAACTTCCTCAAAGGATTCCTCCCAGCCGAGAACATGAGGATAAGAAGCGAACCTATAAG
Source organism: Pyrodictiaceae archaeon (assembly GCA_027062725.1). Lineage (GTDB taxonomy): Archaea > Thermoproteota > Thermoprotei_A > Sulfolobales > Pyrodictiaceae > QNYQ01. The sequence goes on from JAMOSW010000089.1 coordinate 4,147, forward strand.
GTACACTGTGAGCTTTACGCAGCAACAGGCTACTGTCTCTGAAAAGAAGTACCTGGAATGGACAGAGTTGAAGGTCAAGCTTGGAGGCTTTACACTTGAGGTCGATCCGGGCGATATACGTGATGGTGAAGTTATCGGCGTTATGGGCGCCAACGGTACTGGCAAGACTACATTCGTGCGCGTGCTTGCCGGCGAGCTAGACCCCATTGAGGGTAGCGTCTCGAAGCCCGGGGAGAAGCTGAAGGTCAGCTATAAGCCTCAGTACGTGTCGGCCGAGAGGCTCGGCGCTGAGAAGACCGTTGAGGAGCTCCTACGCGAGGCAAACCCATCAGCACTAGCACCCGGCTCCTGGCTTAACGTCGAAATAGTGCGTCGTATGCGCATAGACAGGTTCCTT
>JAMOSW010000090.1 GCA_027062725.1 Pyrodictiaceae archaeon
CCTGCTCCTCTGGGCGCCACTTGTTGGCTAGCATTGCCTCGTGGAGCGAGTAGAGTACGAAGATCTCGTAGATCTTGGGTGCGGGGGCAAGCAGCATGCGGCCGGTGTCTCCCCCTGTTCTCGCCGCGGTTCGTGCCGCGAGTAGGAGCTCGTAGAGCAGCTGTGTATCGGGCTCTATATTTGATGGCAGCGTGTACGCCGTTATGGCCTGTAGTTGTGCCCTTAGAGTGGAGAGTATTGCCTCCTGGTTCTTGGTGTACGCTTTGCCCAGCGCTGCTAGGAAGTCTGCCCTGTCGGCGAGCATCTCAGCCTCTGCGGCTACCTGCCTGGCAGTGCGGGCTAGGAGGGCGGCTGCGGCATAGGCTGTTTGCTGTAGCCGCAGGTTGGGCCTTATCCTCTTCGAGACTGGCGTCGGGATTATGGGCAGGTAGCTAGGCTCCACCACGTACGGCGGTGTCGAGGCTAGGTATCGGCTTAGGAGCCAAGCTGCTAGCGAGGCAGAGCAGAGGCCCGCTACGGGCCCTAGGTGTAGGGCCGCAGTGGCAAGCCACAGCGGCTCCGTGGCGTGGGCCGCTTCGACTACAGCACGATAGATGTCGGTGAAGCCCTTGTACTTCGGCTCAATGATTACCGCCGCCTCATCGTCCCTTATGAGGCCGACCCATTGGCCGGTGAATACTGAGCCGGCCTCCACGCGGGGTGGAAGAGAGTCGAGCTTGAGCCTTAGGCGGCGGTGGACGAAGCGACGGTGGTGTAGTGCCGTCTTCCGGGCGATGGCTAGTAGCCGGCGCAAGTGCCTCCACGGGTCTCCGCAGTCGGCTTCTATGCGTCTGTTGAGCCTATCCCTAGTTATCCATGTGTTTTCGCGTACTCTAATCGTGCAGCGTGGCGCCGAGCTCAATGCTGAGCGCCTCCGCGTAGTGGGCGGAGAGGCTGTCTTCGCCCAGCAGCTCGACAACCTTCCTGAGCAGCGCCTGGGCCCTGGCTCTTCTGGCGGAGGAGCCGTGGAGCAGCATCTCGGTCTTTATGGCTGCCGCGGCTGCGCCAAGCTGGGGCAGGAGCAGGGACGCGACAGCCGTGTCGGCGACCAAGGCTGCGGCGTCCGGCCCTTGCTCTAGGTAGCCGACGATGGCGAGCTTGCATGTGTCAACCAGCTGCGAGTAGCCTATGTCCACGCCTGTGTGGAGCAGGCCTCCCACAACCAGTCTGGCGGCCTCGAACACATCGGCCATGTCCTGGAGGAC
>JAMOSW010000091.1 GCA_027062725.1 Pyrodictiaceae archaeon
CGAGCTTCTTGAGAGCTGCTCTGGCGCTACCAGCTAGCGACAGCCCCGCTACCATCTACCATACCTTCTACCGGCTGCTGAACCCATAGGTATTATTGTCGCCGGGAATACCTCTGCCCTAGGGGGGTTGCCAACTTCTAGCAATGCTTACCCATTGTCTTCCATGTGCACACAGCTAGTCGCTCCCATTGTCGTCTGAAGTCTATATCTTATACTTAGCATTGCCGTTGTCTGACTACATAACTAGTTTAGCCAAACTGACAAGAACAAGCAATATTATCCAAAAAGTGTATTTTAAATAAAGATAATCTAGTAAATAATACGCCTTGTGCAGAGTGTCCGTGGACAGGAGCAGAGCGAGACAGATACAGCCCCTCAATGCAGCCGATGAAGGATACGTCGTAGAAAACACCCTCCCTCCGCGGCTCAGAATAGTGGCCAGGGCTTCTCAGAGGTAGAGGTAGTAGTAGGAAAAAAACGTGGGGGTACTCACCCTACGCGCAGCTCGCTGCTCAAGCTGGGCCGTGAATAGTGTCAAGTAGTAGATGATGAGGCTGATCTGCGGCGAGGCCGCCTATGCGGCCGGTGAAGAATGGAGACCTCGCTGATACGGCTACAGTAGCTCCTCTAGCTTCGTCTTGATGAATTCCTCGGCTTCTTCTCTCGTTATCTCTGTGAACTTTGCCTTCTTTAGCGCCTCTACTATGATGTGGGGGTTCTCCTTTACGTCGGTTAGTGGGTGGTCCATTGTTAAGGTTGTACGGTAGGCCCGTTTGTCGGGTATGATTATTGCAGTGAGTCTTGTGGAGCCGTCGAGATACTCGAGCGTTGCTATGCCTATGTTTTCGCCTCTTTTGTCCTTGAGAAGCGCTATCACCTCTCCTGTTCTCGTCTCGCCGTGTATACGTGCGTTCTCGATAGCGACGCCTAGCTGCTCCAGTGTGTAGAACTGTGGCTCGCGGACAGAGGCTCGTGCTTGTTCAGCTCGGCGCTGTATCTCACGCTCAACCTCTCGCTCACGTGCCTCGGTCCATGCCTTCTCTTCTTCCGTAACCTCGCTTGCAAGTATCTCCTCGTACTTGGATATGCTTTCTTTCACTATCTTCTCTACCTCTTCGTCTGGTATGCGGCGGAAGGCCTCTATGCGGAGCGTATCGAGCTTCCAAACAATGTCGCCGTTGCGCACATCGTACTCTATCCTTATTCTTACAACATCGCCCTTGTCTATCTTGAGCTTGTTAACAAGTATCTCAAAGAGTAGCCTGTTTAGCTCCCCGGCACGTGCAGCAACTGTCTTGTTGTCTATCTCTCCGGACTTTATACGGTCCCTTAACTGCGCGAAGAGGACACGGCGAACCTTGTCCGCATACGCGCCCGCTATGACGAAACCCGTGGATAGGAGAGGCATGGCTCCCAATCCTTAGCTGAAGCTGTATGGCGTCACATCTCTTAAGGCTCCGTGAGGACGGAGAGATGGTGAGCTTGTAGGTTAAACTGTTATGCCTTCTTCAGAAACCTGTCAAGCGTCTTGGTTGAACCGAGTCTCGCGGCCAACCTACTGCCGCGAAGCTCGGCTATAGCTGTCGTGCTCCTGGCCTTAGCTGCTGCGGTGTTTAGCGCTTCCTCAAGGCTATCGCCTCTGTACAGGGGCTCCTTGCTTAGAGCGCGACGGACTGTCTCGCGGATATGCCAGTTGCCTACTGGAGCGTAATAGTCGCGTGTTATCTCGCGCAGGATAATAACGGCTGCCTGGCGCCTCTTGTGTGCAAGGTGCTCAGCTACGGCCAGCCTTGCGGCCATGAAGCCGCCGTCGACGACACTCTGACGGAGGGAAAGCCTCTCGTATATCCTGTAGACCACGGGCTTGCTGGCCGTCCTTGTCCAGGGCGTCAAGGGGTGCCATACTTCTATCATCTCTGCTGTATAGTGATGTGGTGCGAGTATTATAGTGAAATGGTTGCCTAGGTAGGATGCGTGATAGGCCTCGTACTGGTCAATCGTGTCGTAGTGTCTAATTATTTTGAGGAGGGCGTTGGAGAGCGTGGAGTCAACTGCAGTTATGGCCCACCTCGTGGGAACTAGTCTTCGGCTCTTCAGGCGCCCAAAGAGGCCAAGTGAGAACCCGGCTATCAACGTGTAGACATCGAGCCCCTCACGGTAGAGCTCCACAGCTGCCACCGAGGCCGGCACGTCATCCCATATCCTCTTCTCGAGCGGCCGCGGCGGCGAGGGATTCGAGGTTATCCGTAGCTCTCTGGCTGGCGCGGAGGGAGGAAGCGGCGCAAGCAGGCCGTCGAAGCGCAGAGAAGGAACAGGCTTCTTGGCTAACACGACTTCGCTGTCAACCGGTCTGGCCGAAACGGCGGCAAGCGACACCTCGCGAGAGTAGAGCTCCTCGGGGCTCCTTGCGTCTAGCCGCTCTGCGGCAGCTACCATAGAGGAGCGGAGGGCTACTATGCTGCGCAGAGGCTCGCGACGTGCAGCCCAGAGCATGGGGGCCTCGTGGTAGCGCGCCCTCTCCCCCCACTTGCCCGGGGGCACCTGGTAGAGGACGGGAACATGAGGGTAGCCGGCTTCGCCAACCACGATGCTGGGCGGGGTAGCGCCTTCCAGCTCCTGGCCTTGTAGACCATGGGATACTATAGCTGCATGTACACGGAACCTTTCGAGAATAGGGCATGTAGGTAGACCGCAGAGCTTCTTGTAGCCTTTGCATCTCGCACAGAGCTGTGGCGGTATACGCCTGCCCATGCCGAGGTTTACCCTCCCGAGGAGCGCGGACCATGATGTGGAAAAGAGGGGAGCTTCAAGGGTGTTAGCTCAGCCTGAACCGGAGGACACCGACGAGGCCCTTGAATGTCTTCTTTATCCATTCTGCCTCAGGGATGTCGTCAGATAGAAGGTAGACCTTAGTGCCGTACTTCTTTGCCTCATCTATGAGGTCGTTGGCATCCTCACGCTCCTCATCAACTATTATGAATTTCAGGGCGCCCATTCTTAGGGCATCTTTAACCATCTTGTCGCCATAGACTGCAAGTCCATCGTCCTTCGCCAGGTGTAGTTTGAACTCCTCAATAGCCTTGACGAGCTCTGCATACTTGTTCTTGGTTATAACATCTGAAGCCTTTATCGCAAGCTCTCTCAGACCAGCGTATCCCTGGTAGGCTACGTCGATAAGCTCTGGCGCTATCTTCTGCCGCACACGGTAGTCGAGGAAGTCTTTAGCCTCTTCAAGGAAGTCTTGTTTAGCGTAGCCGGGCCCACCAAGTATTATCGCCTTGAGCGCGTTCTTCTGTACCAGGGGTAGGAAGTGTTTGTTAAGAGACTCAGCGACCTCCTTGTAGAAGCCCTTGACAAACTGCTCTATCTGTCGATCAAATCGCCGCTGGCTCTGGCCACCCTTGTGGTGCTTGCCCGGCACATACCCCTCCTTCTCTTCAAGCACTTGTATTCGGCTTCCTTTCAGAAGCCCTATCGTAGCCTGATCACGCTCAACAATGACTAGCCCGAAGGCATCTTCATGCTCAACCATGTCCTCCAGGAACTCCGTGTGGAACCACTTGTCTGTGCGGTAGAAGAACACGGGGACCGGCTCTGGCGGTGAGAACATGAAGCAGATAAAGTCCCTTGTCTCCATATCTTCGCCGCAGAACAGTACAAGCCCGTTGGGCGGCACCTTCTGTATCTTAGAGAGCCTATCCATAGCGGCTGCCAGTGCACGCTGTACGGCGTCGCGCGTACGCTTCAACTTAATGTTATCAGTTATTGAGTACTCCGTCCTGAGCAGATTCATGACATCGCTTATCGGCCTGCCCGGCGGTATGTAGAGGCTTAGTAGGACTGTTGCTGGCGCCTTCCACTTCTTCAACTCTCTTATTATCTGTCGCAGCATGCGTTTATCGACGGTTAGCTTCTCGGCCAGGCTGGCGCTACTCATTACCGTCACCCGGTATTGGGCTACGCTAGAACCGTTAAGGGCTTATAAGTACCCCATATGTTGGCGGTATTACTGCCCCGTGGTGTGTGTAACCTCTTCAGCCGCAGCGATTCTACAGAATGGGTGCACGGAAGCCGTGAGCATAACGATAGTAGCCTTCCTAGGCTACGGACCCCTTAGCGAGGGCGTACGGCGAAACACGCTCATGATTGTAGAGAAGCTGCGCGAAATGGGGTTCCATGTAGACTATAGTGAGGTCCGCGTTCCAGCGCTTGACATAGAGGAGTTTGAACCGTTCGTGAAGATAGACGAGAAAGAGGTGTACATACCTAGCGTGTCAGCCTCTCCAGAGAAGCTAGTAGAGTACGTTTTGGCCTACGAGGCGGTTGTGGCCCTACTGGGTTTCCTTCCTCCGCCGGTGCACGCAGCAACATAGTCTTCAGGACGGGCTAGGCCCTACTCCTCTGCTTGCTTCTTTGCGGCCATACGGTAGAGCGGACATGCCTGCCAATGCCTATTACAAAGCTCTACCTCGCTTTTAGTCAACAGCCGGTTA
>JAMOSW010000092.1 GCA_027062725.1 Pyrodictiaceae archaeon
TGGGGTAGTAGACGAGCCTACTGTCGTCGAATACCCGTATTGTCGCCTTTCTCTTGTCTGACCTGGAGTCGCCTGCCATGACGTACCTTGCGGGGCCGACGATTCCCGCGCCCAGCAAGAACTGAGAGACATCGTGCGCACCCGACACCCTTTCGCCGAGGGTAGCCTCCCTGGAGCCGTAGACGTACGTCACGGGGCTGCAGTTGAGTGAACTCCTCAGTACACTCAACAGCATCAGATAGACCTTTCTTAGGGTCTTTGAAAGAAGGCTGCTGTTGACCGCGTATATGCCTATTGGGCTCTCGCAGAGGTCCACACCCTGGATACGGGATACTTTTCTAAGCGTGTCCACGACTGCCTTGAGCTGTGCTGTATTGAGCTCGGTCTGTGAGGTCAGACGCAGAAGAGGGACAAGAATTGCTCCACCAGGGCCCGGAAACGCTTCCGCCATGCTAGGCAGCACATTGTGCTCGTCGACAGTGACTAGTAGTGCGAGGAAGAGTGGCGGTAGCCCCAGCTCTCTCGTCATGCGGCGGCCTATCTCTAGAGCGTCGGGGAGCCGCTCTCTGCTCGAAACGATATAGTAGCCGTTGTGCATGTCGGCTATCTGCCCTAAGGTCTTGATTGCATTGTTTACGCTTACGCGGCGCCTCATGAGGTCGTACTCTATGATCGCGCTGCTTTTTCCTAGGAGTTTCGCGTCTGAGGGTGTAACCGTATAGAGGGGTGTGGAGAGGCGCTCTGTAAGTGTGCCCACTACTTCCTCGCCGGATGGGTGTGGAGAGGCTGTCCAGGCTTCGATAACGCTAGACACATTTGGCCGATATACATTACAGGCTATACATGGTGCAACGCTTTTCCGTTTGCCTGGCCGGGGCGAACCTGTGGGCGCGCTTAGCGCCCCTCCCGGCGGCCTCCTACTCGTACGCGGCTGGGACAAGGCCTGGTCTCTGCCCAAGGCAGGGTGTGGCGGTTTGGAGGAGGGTGTTTGCGGAGAGCGTCTGCTGATGCCTCCTGGCTGGGTTCTGCTGGCTATACGCTACGCTGGCGGCCGGGTTCCGAGCAAGCTCCACCTGGTTAAGGGGCTGGCGTTGTTTGCCAGGCTGACTGGCCGCGAGGATGAGCTAGAGTATGGCCCTTACAAGATGGGCCTCTATAGCCCGCTTGTTGAGGAGGCTCTCGCTTCGGTCATTGAGCGCGGGTTTGTACGGTACCGGAGGGGCTATGGCTACGAGCTCCGGCCCGAGGGGCTGCGGGAGGCGGAGAGGCTGGAGGGGCTTCTTGCTGACGAGGACGCCTCGCTGCTGGCTCGCGTCATGAAGCGTGTTGTCAAGATGTCTAGGGATGAGCTGCTGCTTTACCAGTACGTGCTCTTCTGTGACGAGGAGTGTAGGGCTGCGTCACGGGAGTGGAAGAGGGTGAGGCCGAGGAGGAGGCAGCTGGCGCTGAGTCTCCTAAGGAAACGGCTTGTGACTGTAGCGCTTGCCGCGAAGCTAGCCGGCATGGAGTTTGACGAGTTCCTCGACTACGCGCGGAAGCAGGGCCTGGCGCTCTACGAGTACCGTAGTCTAGAGGAGGCCAGGAGAGACATTGACGCTGCAAAAAAGGCATGTTCTAGTCGTTGACACCACGGCGCTCATCACTGCCGAGCGTGTCCTTGAGGCTCTGGGGAGCGACTGCCTACTACGCCTCGTAGCGAGGCTGTACCGTGAAGGCCGCCTAGTTGTCACGGACATTGTGTATAGGGAGTTCTGTGGCGGTTGCAGAACGCGTGGCTGCCTAGACCTCTGCGGCATTATTGAGGCTGGCGGCGTCTATAGGGGCTATGACCGTGGCCGCCTAGAGCTTCTCGTGGCCGTGGAGGGCCTTGACCCGGGGGAGGCTTCCGCGGTAGCTGCAGCAGAGTCCCTCGCGCTGAGAGGGAGGAGTGTCACGATTGTGACGGCCGATCGTGTGGCGAGAGAGTTCATCGAGAACATGGGTCTAGGCGTGGATGTGCATGGCGACCTATATCTGTTCGAGGCTGCGAAGCTTAGAGGCATATGCGGCCCCGAGGAGGCTGCGGGGCTCGTAGAGAGCCTTCCGGCGCTCGGTAGGAGGGTCACAGAAAGCCTGGCGCGGAGCATGGCGGAGGCGCTGCGGAGCCAGAGCACTGAAGCCCGGGGAACAAGCATCTAGTATGTGTGTTCGAGTGTGTCTGCGGCCTGCTCTAGGAGGTACCATTCGAGGCAGCCCTGGCTGCGGAGCCGCGAGGCGGCCTCCCTTAGGAGGGCGGCTGCCTCCTCGAGGGCCTCGTGGTCGGCTCCGTTGGGGTAGTCGAGGGCCTCCTCGACTATCTCGAGGGCCTCGAGGAGCTCGGGCACGGTGCCGCAGGAGACCTCTACGGCCCTGGCGACCGAGTAGGCCTCGTACAGCATCCTCGTTGACAAGGGCTTTCTCGCCTCCGCCTCCTTGCTCCGAGGGTGGCGGTGTCTCCTTCTTGGAGGGGCCTATAGGTGCGTCCTCTCTCCCCCCGGGGTGGGGCTCTGGTGGGCTGAGAGGGGGTGTGGGCTGTGGGTGGCGGTGTCCGCGTCTATCCTAATGCTTCTGTTCGGCGTGTTGTCGCGTTTGTGCCGCCGGGGCACATGCATGTGCGGCTCGTGTTGGAGCTCGAGGACCAGACGCTGGTGCTGCAGGAGGCGACTGTCGCGGCGATAGTGAGGGCCTATGCCTCTGTGGCTCTTCACCCGTCGCGGAGGGCGGTGGAGCTTGTCTCCCGGCGGCTTGGCCGCGGGGAGCGGAAGCCCTTGTTCGCCGAGTGGCAGCTCGTGGAGAGTGGGCGCGGCGAGGAGGAGGTTATCGAGTGGGCTCTTGGGGTGCTGGAGGGGGCTGAGACCGTGGAGCCACGGGGGGAGGGGTAGCCCCTGCTCCGGCCTTTATCCGGCTCCGTTGTCTCGGCAGGCTGTGGGATGGGTGCTGTCTCCCGTCTTGGTGTTCGGGCTCTCTCCGCGGCGGCGTGGCGAACACGTGCGTTAACTTTAGGCCCCTGTGCGGTGTTACCGCTCCCTGGGGCGTGGAGGGGCCAGGGCATGGTGTATGAGCTGGCGCCGGGCGTCTACACTGTGGGCTCGCTGCCGGCGGCCTACGTGGAGCCGCTGGATGCGCTGGTTGTCGCCGATCTCCACCTGGGGTTCGAGGACAGCGCCGCCAAGGAGGGCGTCTATGTGCCGCGTGTGCAGCTGCGGCGGGCGCTGGAGGTTCTGCGGCGGGGCCTCGAGGAGACTGGCGCGGGCTGGGTGATTATAGCCGGGGACGTTAAGCACGTGTTCGAGAAGCTTACGTGGGGGGAGCGTCGTGAGCTGTCAGCCCTCTTCGGGTTCCTCCGTGAGCGGGGGCTCCGCGTGACCCTGGTGCGGGGGAACCACGACAACTTCCTGGCCCCGGTGCTCGAGGAGCACGGGGTGGAGATGGTCGAGGAGCTCTATGTTGACGGCTACCTCTTCATCCACGGGCACCGTGTTCCCGGGCAGCGCTACGAGGGCCAAGCCAAGGCGGTCATAATTGGGCACGAGCACCCAAGCCTCAGGCTTAGAGACAAGCTCGGCTACATAGCTAAGCTGCCAGCATTCCTGTCGGCTCCATACCCGAGGCTCCGCTCAACCCTCGTGGTGTTGCCGGCGGTGGGCCAGTACCAGACCGGCACAACGGTCACACTCAGCCCCGACACCTACCTCTCCCCCATACTCCGGCAGGAGATACCACTAGACAAGGTAAGGCCATACGTGCTAGCGGAGGGGCTCGGCGTGCTCGAGTTCCCCGAGCTAGGCCTCCTCGAGGACCTACTGGAGCAGGTAAGCATCTAGCCAGCCAGCAGGTCCTCGAGGCTCCGCGCGATTATCTCAAGCTGTATATCCTGTGTGCCCTCCGCCGGCTCCAATGCCTCGACGTGAAGCTGGAGATAACGAAGCTCCTTGCCGGGCCCCTCTCGGCGTAGGCATAGCCACCGAGCGTCAGCCTAGCGGCACGGAGTGCGTCAACAGAAGCCTCTACCGCCACATATTTGGCCGCACTAGTCTCCCAGAGCGGGGGCGCCTTGTCCTCCCCGAAGTCCACAGCAGCCTTCTCAACAAGGGCCAGCGCAGCAGACAACATGGCCGCCGCCCTGGCAAGGCGGTGAGCCACCGCCTGCCTATCGAGCACCCCACGTTCTCGGGCCCATCTAGTGGCTACCCTGAGGGCTCTGCGGGCGAGCCCGACAGCTAGCGCCGCCAGTAGTACACGGTTCTCGCCGAGCCCATGCACTACAGCCGCTCTAGCCTCCCTGCCCGCGGCGACTAGCCGCGCCGGGGTATCCTTGAAGACCACGCGTGCGATGCCGCTGCACTTGTACGCTGCGATCCCCATAGGCTCTGCGTGGAGGTTCTCCGCGTTTCTCTCTACGAGGGAAAGCCCGGGCTCGCCGCCGAGGGAGGCGTAGACAAGAAACCAGCTAGCGTCGAGACCGTTGGTTACGAAAACCTTCTCGCCTCTCAGCCTGTAGGCGCCGCCCCTTTCCTCTGCTTCTACGCCCGGGTCTCTGAGACTACTACCTCCGCGAGACGACGTTATCGCGGCCGAGAGCAGCCCAGACGGCTCGGCTGCGCCGAGTCTGCGCAGATGCGTGCAGCAGCGCAGTGCCCCACAAGCCTCATAGCCTCACATGGCGTGTAGCTGTGCCCAGAGATAAGCGTAGAGACAAGCTTGGAGACGCTGCCGCAGCCGCCGCTGAACACCGGTGGCATGCCGGTCCAGCCAGCCAATCCGGACGACCCATACCTGGAGGGCCACGAGAACCCCCTTAAACAATTCCGGGAATATGTTAGCGCCCCTCCAGCGGCTCAATCACTGTCGTCAGGTCAGCAGGCTTCACCCAATACGGGGCACTAGTGACGAGGAAGTCGGCACCAGTAGCAGCATACTCCTCAACGTTCTCGAGGCTTATCCCCCCAGAGGCAGCGACCCTCACAGAGGGGTTGATCCCTCTGACACGCCGAACAAGCTCGGCGAGCCGCCTCGGCGGCAGGTGGTCAACCTGTACCTCGTCCACAACGCCGCTCCTAGCAGCCTTCACCGCCTCCTCCACGTCACCGACTTCGACTATGATCCTCCTCTCGCCTATGAGGCTGCGGGCCTCGCGAAGCCTCTCCAGGGCGCCATCAAGCCCACCGAGGAACCTATAGTGGTTTTGAAACACGATGACTGTGTCACTCACACCCATCCGGTGGAGAGATGCTCCACCGCACAGCACACAGTGGTAGTAGAGATGACGCAAGCCCGGCGGTGCCTTCCTCGCAGCAGCGACGACGACACGCGGGTTAACCTTCCTCGCCCGCTCAACCATGAGCCGCGTATAGGTTGCCACTGCTGACCCTATGGCAGCGAGGCTCTGGGCAACCCTCCACGCTGCATGGAGCGCCGAGGCCTCCCCATGGGCCTCCAGCAGCACCGTACCCGGCTCAACCCACAAGCCTTCACGGTGTACGAGCTCAACACGCGCCCCCAGGGTGCGGTAGACAGCCGCAGCCTCCACAAGGCCGCATGCTACGACTCTCTCGCGTGTAACGAGCCGCGCCCTCCCGGGCGCGCCGCCTATGCCTAGAACCGTTGTCGTCAAATCCACGAAGGGGATGTCCTCTCTTATCCACTCCTCTAGAAGGCCCGGCGGCAGGTATAGTGAGGCGTGACAGCCACTATCCAAGGTGCCTCCTACCCGCAGGTCCTCTCTCCTACAGCCAGTGCCTGGCGGCGCGCTCTGGGCGGTTTTCGTTGTTTTGTGGGGCTCAGCGCCCATGCCTGCTATATATGCTGGACCTGAGGTCCAGGATATAGGGTGTCGCTATACCGGTGTTATGCCGCTAGAGTGCCACAACGGCTCCTATAGCCGCTAGCACACAGCACACGGTGGGACACATGTACAGTGACAGTGTCAAAAACATAAGCAACGTGAACAACGTGGTAGAAGAGTACCTGGAAGCGAGCAGTCTAGACGTCCTCGAGAACGCAAATAGGTATCCTGGGCCTAGCGGTCTCCTCGCCTACGTGGCCGAGAAGGCGCTAGATAGTCTAGTGTATAGTGGGCTCCCCGAGGACCCGCTAAGGGCACATAGTGGAGGTAGAATATACATCCATAAGCTACCTTACGCGCTCTTTGTCCCTTACTGTAGCGGGCATAGCCTAGAGAGGCTTCTACGCAAGGGGCTAAAGACGCCTACTGTATCTGCACACCCTGCCCGACACTTTGATACCTACGTGGACCATGTAGCAAACTATCTAGTGACAATGCAGCACTATTTTAGCGGTGCACAGGCCTTTGGCGCGGTAGAGCTCTACGCGGGCCCATTCATAAGACGTGATGGGCTAGACTATGATGCAGTAAAGCAGGGCGTGCAGAGGCTAATCTATAACCTTAACTTCCCGAGCCGTGCAGGCATGCAGACACCCTTCACGAACTTCACTGTGGTACTTGACGCCGCACGGGCAAAGCTAGAGAAGGATGACGCAGTCTATGCTGGCAGCACAGCGGGCAAGCTGGGGGACTACCTAGACAAGGCCAGGCTCTTTGTGAAAGCGCTCTACGAGACACATAGAGAAGGCGATGCAGCTGGCAGACCCTTCACGTTCCCGATACCAACCATAATGACCACCAGCAAGCTGCTCTACGAGGACCCCGAGCTCTTTGAGGCGGTGTTCAATGCAGCGGCGCGAAAAGGCACAGGGTACTGGCTCAACACGAGGGTCGTCGACCCGGACGCAAGCTTCGCAATGTGTTGCAGAATAAACATTGACATGAGCGAGCTTGTCCACGCTGCAAGAACCGGCCCAAAGAGCATGAGAATACGCGATTTAAGACGAGAGCTTGAGGAGGCCCGTGAGGAGTACATCCGCGGGGTTGAAAGGCAAAGAACGGGGGGCCTATGGGCACTGCCAGACATAACTGGAAGCAAGGCCGTGATAACAGTCAATCTCCCTAGGCTTGCTCTCTCAGCCCGCGGCGATGACGCCGCCTTCATGGAGGCTCTCGAGGATACGCTCTTGCTCGCTCGCCAGGGACTGGAATGGTTCGCTCGACGCTATGAGAGACTCTCAAAGCTCTACCCCGGCCTCTATAGCATGGTCCTAGAGTACATTCCTGAAGTGTTCAGGCTCCTCGGTACACCGTATTTCCTCACAGTGGGCGTCATAGGGCTTCCAGAGGCGGCAGCGGTGATGATGCGTGACCCCAGCGTGTGGCGCGAGGGTAGCATGAGTCAGTGGCGCCAGATGGCGAAATGGATGCGCAGAATAGTGGAGTTCATTGTGGAGCGTGTGCGGCGCTGGAGCATGCATACAGGGCTTGCCTTTAACGTCGAAGAGGTGCCGGGCGAGAGCTCTGCGGCAAAACTTGCAGCAAAGGACGCTAGGCTCTACCCAGAGATACGGGACTACATGCCCGATCCCGATGAGCCCGTCTACAGCACCAGTATCGCGCCCTACTATGCGCCTATGGAGCTCTGGGAGCGTGTAGAGATAGAGGAGACCGTTCAGCCAGTCTTCACCGGCGGCGTCATGATGCACATATTCCTCGGCGAAGAGCCGGACCCGGAAGCCCTCGCCAGCCTCACCAAGAAGCTAACAGCAAACACGGACCTCGTCTACTGGAGCTACACCCCTGCGGTGACTGTGTGTCCACGCTGCAGCTGGAGCAGTGTAGGGCTATACCCTGTGTGCCCAAGGTGCGGCGCGGAGACCGAGATATGGAGCCGCATCATAGGCTACTATAGGCCCCTGAAGAACTGGAGCGTACCGCGCCGCCGAGAGTTCGTCACACGCCACCACTACCACGGCCTAGGGGGAACAGAGTAGCCTTGAGAGGGACACTAAAACTACTAACAGCCGGCTGGAAGGCTCCAAGCCTGGTAGATATCCGGGGGAAAGCCAGCTTCATGCTCTGGCTATGCGGCTGCAATCTCCGCTGCCCCTTCTGCCATAACTGGGAGATCGCCGAGGGCAGAAACTGCCGCCTAGTACAGGTCTCGGAGATCCTAGAAGCCCTAGAGGCGAGCGCAAAGCTTGTGGACGCACTCCATGTCACCGGGGGCGAGCCGCTCATACAGTACCAGGGCATACACCCGCTGCTGGAGAAGTGCAAGTCTATGGGGCTGTACTGTAGCGTTAACACCAACTGCACCCTACCTCGCCACCTAGAGAGGCTGGCCAGCGCCGGTCTCGTAGACCACATAGCTACCGACTTGAAGATACCCACAAGCCTGGCCGGGCTCCCCGAAACCGAGACAACAAGCTACATAGCTAAGCTCCTCGACTGTGCCGGAATCGCTGCAGCATACAGACTCACAGTGGAGCTCCGCATACCCGTCCCACGGCATCAACCGGGCTACATCTCTCTCCTCAGCGACACGCTAGCAAAGATAGCGGAGAGGCTCAGCAACACAGAATGGTACATAATCGTCAACCCGCTCGTGGGCCTGCCAGTAGTCAACCCAAGAGACCCGGAATGGTGCAGTAAATACTGCAACCCGGCACCCGCGGAGATAGAATCCGTGATAGAGACAGCGAAGAAGGCAAACACGCAGGTGTATCTTAATCACGCGCTCGCGAGGCTAGCTGCAGCCAGGCACAAAGGCCTCGCGTAAGGGTTAAGACCCCAACCCTCGGGGAGATACCCCTCTGTACGTGGATGGCGGGCCATAGGGCTAGGCTGGGCCCGTAGCTCAGCCAGGATAGAGCGCCGGCCTCCTAAGCCGGTGGTCGGGGGTTCAAATCCCCCCGGGCCCGCCACTCCACTCCACCTAGACACTGACGGCGTCTACCTGGTTCTCCCCCGTTCTATATTGTCTGCTAGCTCTTCAAGCCGCTTGGTGCAGCCGATGCTCTTTGACTGCCTCTCCTCTTGGCTCTAGGGGTCGTACCGCTTCTTGGTCAAATAGAGCCCCTCGTTAGGATCAGCTAGGGGCCTCGGCGTGCTAGGGAGAGGCAAGGGCCTCTGTAGGCTGATTCTTTGAGTTGCGATAGTTGTAGTTATTCTTATTCGTGTTCGTGTTTTCCCTCTTGGCGGCGTGTGCGTGGGGTGAGTCTGGGCGTGGCCGAGGCGGCTGGAGCGCCTGGTGGGGATGTGGAGAGACACGAGGTTGTTGTTGTTGGTGCTGGTATCGCGGGTTTGACTGCTGCGCTCTACTTGGCGCGTCAGGGCGTGGATGTGCTCGTTGTCAGCCGCGATCTTGGTGGTCAGTTGTTGCAGGCGAGTGTTATCGAGAACTATCCTGGTATAGAGGCGATTAAGGGCACCGACCTGGCTATGAGGGTCGAGAAGCAGGCTAAGACGTTCGGCGCGAAGACTAGGTATGGGGAGCAGATAGTCAGGATCGACCGGCTTGAGGATGGCAGCTTTGAGCTCGAGAGTAGCCGGGGCCGCAGGTACCGGGCTGAGGCGGTTATCCTCGCCTTCGGGAAGACGCCGAAGAGGATGAACGTGCCTGGAGAGGATGAGTACGACGGCCGCGGTGTCAGCTACTGCACTATCTGTGACGGCCCCCTGTTCCGTGGCAAGAAGACCGTCGTTGTAGGCGTCGGGGACCAGGGGCTGGAGGCGGTGGCGCTCCTAGCGGGCCTCTGCCCGAAGGTGTACTACGTGACTCCGACGAGGCTCTTCGGCGACCCGGACCTCGTAGCCAGGGTGAGGGCGGCGCCCAACGTCGAGATACTGGAAAACCATGAGCCGGTGAGGGTGCTGGGCGATGGGCGGCGCGTGACGGGGCTTGTGGTGCGTGACAAGAATACTGGCGAGGAGCGCACGCTGGAGGTCGAGGGCGTGTTCGTCGAGCTCGGCTACGAGGCTAAGACAGGGTTTGTCAAGCACCTGGTGGATCTCAACGAGAACGGCGAGATAATCGTGGACAAGATGGGCCGCACGCGGACCCCCGGCCTCTTTGCGGCTGGCGACGTGACGGACATCCCGTTCAAGCAGGCCGTGATATCCGCGGGGGAGGCGGCGAAGGCTGCGCTGGCAGCGTTCAACTACCTCCAGAAAAGGAAGGGCAGGAACGTCGAGATACGCGGGGATTGGAAGAAGACCGGCAAGGTGAAGCCAAAGGTCTCGATGAGGCTTAGCCTGAAGAAGAGGAAGGGCTAGAGCCCCTCCTCCCTCTTTATCCTCTCAGCGTATTGCTCCGGGCTCAGCAGCCCCTGAGCCTCCCCAGGGTCCTCCATCCTTACCCTGAATATCCAGCCCTCCCCGTAGGGGTCTTTGTTGAGCAGCTCCGGCTCGTCCAGGAGCCTCTCGTTGACCTCCACTATCTCGCCGCTAACCGGCGCATAGACGTCAGCCGCTGCCTTGACCGACTCGATGGCTGCTACCGCTTCCCCCCTACGGACCCGCTGGCCCACCTCCGGCAGCTCCACGCCCACAATGTCGCGGAGCTTCCTCTGCGCATAGTCCGTTATCCCGACGGTGGCGACGCCGTCCTCTATCTTGATCCACTCGTCGCTCTCCGTGTAGAGCCGGTCCGTGAGGACCAGGTAGGGGCCGACACGTATCTCCCCGGCCACAGCCACCGCACCAGGGTTAGAGGTTGGGACTGTGCCACGGCCGCGGCATAATAACGGTGGGGCCACGCCGAGCCCCGGGAGGCTATAGGCTCCAGTAGCTGCGCCTCTTGGCATATCTTACGGCGTAGGCGAGTGGGGGCAGGAGGAGGGCAACGCTGCCGAGGCTTAGGAGTACCGCCTTCTGCCACTCCCCGGCGAGGGTGGGGAGCACGAAGAGCAGCATGAAGACCGGGTCTAGTGCAACGAAGATGAGTATGTAGCCGAAGTACTGGTAGAGGACTGGGAGCCGGGCCTCGCCGCTGGGCGGGTTGCCGGCCTCGTAGCGGAGCCTCTTGTAGCGGTGCTCCGGGCCCTCGGTGGCGAGTCTGAGGAAGGCATAGACTAGGAGCAGTAACGCGGGTACCACGGTCGCGACGACAGCTATTGAGAGAAGCGCGTCGGCGGCCAAGCCCCAGCCCTCCTCTCTCCTACGCCTCTGCTGCCCCTGCGGGGGTTAGAGGCTCTCGGCCTCAGCCTCGCGGCGGCGGAGCTCGGCTAGCCACTCCTCGCCCCTCGCGTAGACGGGCGCCATGAGCTCCTCGAGCTTCCGTGTGTCCTCGACGTCCCTTGGGCTCCATTCTCCGCGACGGACCCTCTCCTGGAGCCGGAGTATTGCCCGGGCCACCGCGTCGGGGGGCGGAGGGCAGCCGGGGACATAGTAGTCCACGGGGAGAATATCCTGGACCATTACGACGTTGTAGCTGTTGTAGAATACTCCGCCTGTGAACGCACAGGCGCCCATTGCTATGACGAACTTGGGCCAGGGCATCTGCTCCCAGGTCACCCTCGCGACCCGCGCCATCTTCCTGGTGAGGGTCCCCTCTATGATGATTAGGTTCGTGTTGCGGGGATGGGTGAAGGGGAGAGAGCCCAGCCTCTCGGCGTCATACTTGGGCGAGTAGAGGGCGGCGAACTCAGCGCCGCAGCAGCTAGTGGTGAGGTGGACAGGCCAGAGGCTGAAGCTCGTAGCCCAGTCGCGGAGGCTACGGATCGGGGTCCTCTCAACAAGCCATTTCGCGGCCCTCCGGGCCGCCTCCTCGAGGCTGCCGACGAGTATCATCCCGCGCCTCCAGTTGCCAGGCCCAGGCTGGATCAAGGGAACCCCCCGCACCCACGTGCAGGCCCGACAGTGTCCGGCCCGGGGCCGGAGCCCCTCCTAGAGGGTCCCCAGCCCCCTCCCCTTAGCCCGCCCATTGGGGGCTAAATACTGAGCCGCCGCCTGGTGGCAGCTCTTGACGTCCCGGCGGAGGGCGTGGAGGGACAGTAGGGCGGGGAGGCTGCGGCTGCTCCGCCTTGGTGCCCGGGAGAGGCTAGGCGACCAGCTCTACCTCGAGGCCTAGGCGGCGCGCCGCCTCTGCCTGCCTCCGGTCGGCGGTTACTAGAGGCGCGCCTAGGTGCTCGGCGAGCGCTATGAAGAGGGCGTCGTAGACTGTTATTCTAGCCTCTAGTGCCAGCTCCAGGGCCCGGGCCATGAGCGGCTCCTGGCGGTAGAGGGGGACTGCGCCTAAGGCTAGGTCCGTGGCCACACGTCTCGCCGCCTCGGGGCCCAGCTCGCCGCGGAGCACCTTCTTCCAGAGCGCGTTGGCGACCTCCTTGACCGCCAGCGGGAGGGTCACCACGACGTCTAGCAATGCCTGCTCGGCTCTCTCCCAGCCAGGCTCCCCGGAGAAGTACTTTACGAGCACCGACGAGTCAATGACTTTCACGGTCCTCCCTCACGCTCGCAGCGGCAAAGCCCCTGGGGCTCGGCTCCGCTTGCTCAATGAGTCTCCTCCACTCTGCGGCCAGCCTCCTCCTCCGCTCCCTCGCGGCGAGGGCCTCCAGGTAGCGCCGTACCTCCTCCGCCACGTCGACGCCTGCCCGCTCCAGCTCCTCCTTGACCTCCCTCCGGACACGCACACTCACAACGACCGTAGACAAACCGTATACGCCCCCAGCGGGAAGACCACTTCCTCGCGCCTAAAACCCTATCCGCCCCGTGCTACGCGGCGACGCGGAGGGAAGAGGAGCGGCCATGCCGCTAAGCGTGGATGTCGCCGTCATCGGCGCCGGCGTCAACGGCGCCGTGGCTGCCTGGCTGCTGGGCCGAGCCGGGCTCCGTGTCGCCGTGGTGGATGTGAACGCGCTACCCGGCGGCCTAGCCGGGGGCAGGGTCTCCCATGGAGCCCCTGGTGGTCGGTACGCCTACGCCCTCGGCCTTGTCCCCCGGGAGGTCTGGCGCCTCCTGGGCGTTGACCCCGACAGCCTCTACCTACCGGACCCGAGCTGGGTCGAGCTGGGCGCCGACGGCTCCCCCGTGCTGAGGTGGTGGAGCAGCCCGGGAAGGCTCCGCGTGGAGCTCCGCGAGGCGGGCCTCGAGGGCGTCTGGGGCCTACTCCTGGACTCTAGCCGGCTCCTCCGGTGCCTAGCCGAGGAGGGAATGTACTACACACCGTGTCCGCCCTCGCGGAGCGAGGCAGCCACAGGGCTGCCCCGGGGCTGCCCCCAGGGGATACTCGGAACCCCAACGAGGCGCGTCCTCGCCAGCTCGGCGCCCCGGCGGGCCTGGGACCTCCTCATCTACCCCTCCATGCTCGACAGCGACGGGTTCGCCCTAGCCTACTACCTGCAGAACATGAACATCTGGGCCCAGCCCCCGGGAGGCTCCATGATGTGGCTCAGCCGGCTCCTTCTCCGCCTCCTACGGGGGGCCGGCGTCTACCTCGTCCAGGGCCGGGCCGACGCCATACTCGTGGAGCACGGCCGCGCTGTCGGGGTGGCGCTGCGGGACGGCAGGACGGTACGCGCCAGAGCTGTGCTCTACGCCGCCAGCCTTCCCGCGCTCCCCCGCCTGGGGGGCGTGGACCGGGGCGTGCCCGAGGCCGACCTCCGGGCGCTCGAGTCCCTGGCTGAGAGGAAGTCATGGGTGACCAGGGTAGACTTCTATACGCGCTCGCCGCCGCGGCCGCCGCGGGAGGAGGGCTGGAGGGGTGTCCCCATCTACGTCTATTGGCCCGGCGGGGGCGGCGAGTACACCTACCCCGGCCTCATCGCGGACCCTGGCCGCGGGGGCCTCTACCTGGTCCAGGCCAGCGGCTCGCCGGTGGGCATCACACCGCCGGGCGTGGTGGAGGAGGGCATCGCTGCCGTGGAGGAGCATGGCCCGGGGAGCCAGGACAGGTGCTGCATGAACCCCACCGGGCACCCGGACCACATACCGATGATCGACCCCTTCCTCTACGACACGCGGCCCCTCCCCGGCTGGGGCGACTACACCACGCCGCTACCCGGGCTTTACCATGGGAGCGCAAGCAGCTACCCCGGCGGCGAGGTCAACATGGTGGCCGGCATAAACGCGGCAATAAGGATACTCCTGGACATGGGGCACGTCGAGCCGTGGAGACTCCTCGGCCCCCTGGCGGCCTACGCGAGGAGGGGCATGGAGAGGTGCCGAAGGGGGAGGCCCCCGTAGAGGGCTCTCTGAGGGGCGTCTTGCCTGCGGTGAGGCATGGCGCCCCTGGGGGTCTGTGCTGCCAGGGGCTCTAGGGCAGGGAGGTTCTTGACACCCAGGGTGTCCCTCTCTTGGGGTCTCGGTGTGGCGGAGGGACCGCCCTCATGGGGGACGGGTTTGTCTTCGTCTCAGTGGATGCGGAGGGGCTCCCCTTCGCCGCTATGCCGTGGTTTATGCCAGGCTGGAGCCTCTTCAATGAGATGAGGATGGTGATGTCTAGGCTTGTGCGGGTTGTCGCGTCGCGTCTCCAGGAGCACGGCCGCCGTGTCGTGGTGGCTGACAGCCACGGCTTCATGGTGAATGTTGACCCACTAGAGCTTCCGGGGGACGCGGAGCTTGTCCGTGGATTCCCGAGGACACTCTCTATGGCTATGGGGGCGCGTGGCGCACGGTACGCGGTGCTGCTCGGCTACCACGCCGGCGCTGGCTCAGACTCCGCGTTCAGCCACACCTATAGCGGCAGCGTGGTACACGAGGTTACTCTGAACGGTAGATCCGTCAGCGAGTTTCTCCTCAACGCGTTCCTTCTCGGCGAGTGGGGCGTGCCTGTGGCGCTCGTCGCTGGCTCCGAGGAGCTACGCGGCGAGATCCAGGCCTACACGCCCTGGGCGGTTTTCGTGCCGCTGGTCCGCAGCGTGGGCTACGCGGCCACTGTCTCTAGGAGCATAGGCTGGGCCGAGGAGGAGCTCATACGCGCGGTTGACGAGGCAGAGTCCAGGGCTGACGACGGCAGCCTGAAGCCGCTCACGCCGCCAAGCAGGCCACGTATCTGCGTGACATTCCACAGCCCCGCTTACGCCGAGACTGCCAGCCTAATCCCGGGCGCCGAGAGGGCCGAGCCGCGCACCGTCTGCTACAGCGCCGAGAACATGGAGGAGGCCTACAGGGCCATGGAGGCCATGGTCTACCTGGGCAGCTGGGCTAGGCGGGTGCTCCAGGACCAGGCAAGATAGTAGGAGCCGCTTGACGCCACCGGCGGGGGAAGGGCTCGTGAGGCGCGCGTTCTTTCTGCTCATGCTCCTCCTTGCCGCGCTCGCCGTGCTCCTAGGCTTCTGGGGGCAAGGCGGCCCCGGCAGTGGCGGCAACTGTCTCTGCGTATACTATGGCCCCGTGGACGACTCCGTGCTCCACTGGCTCTCCACATGCCGGACGGCCGTGTTGGCGCCCACACTGCCCCACCACGTCCTCCGCGTGCTGCACGGGGCCGGCGTCGAGGTCTACGGCTACGTGAGCCTCACCACCCTCGGCGGCTGGGAGCCCTGGGCACGCATGGTCAACGACTCCATGCTAGTGGAGCCGGCGGGCGGGCCCTGGGGAGAGGCCGTGGTCAACCCCTGCAGCAGGGGGTGGCGCAGCGTGCTCCACTGGGCCATAGAGTACCTCCAACAGCGAGGCTATGACGGCGTCTTCCTCGACAACCTGGACATGGTTGACCACTACCTCTGGATGAGGGGCTGTGTGGAGGAGCTGGTCCGGCAGGTTAAGGCATGGAGCCCCGGGTTGAGGGTGGTTGTGAACCGAGGCTTCACCGTCCTCCCCCACATAGCCGACGTTATAGACGGCCTCCTTTTCGAGGACTTCGTTACCTACTACTCGCCTGGGAAGGGCTACGGCGTGTTCAGCGCCAGTGAGCTCATGTGGGAGAAGAAGGTGTTAAACCAGACGCTCGAGCTCTCGGAGCGCTGGGGGTTCCAGGTGTTCCTCCTCGCCTACGCGCCGCCCGGAGACACGGAGCTCCTCGACAGGATATGCAGAGAATGGAGGAGCTGGGGGCACGGCCTCCCACTCTATGTGGCGCCGGGGACGCTCCAGGAGCCCGGCGTCTGCAACCCCTGCCGGAGCTAGCCACCTGCGCGGGCCTCCTCCACCGCGGCTAGTATCTCCTCCTCCGTTGTTGCCGGCTCCGTGCCACGGTTAATGCACTGGGCCGCGGCCAGCGCGTCGAAGTAGTCGAGGCCCCGTTCCTCGTGCCTGGCAGCGAGGGCCGTGTCGCCTGGGAGGATAGGCTCCACGGCGCCGCCCACGGCTCTTCAGGATGAGGTCTAGCTCGACTATGGCGGCCTCGGAGACCCCGGCCTGGCCCGAGGGAGCTCCTCCTCTAGGAGGCGGTGTGCCTCCCCATGGAGGGGTCGCTGGGGCGGAGGTAGGCAACTAGGTAGACCATGTCAACTATCTTCAACTCCTTGTCCCCCTGTCGGGCGCGGAGACGCTCGAGGAGCCTGGTGGCCTCGTGGTCCTCCTCGCTTCAGCCTTCTAGGAGCCTCTGCGGCCTCTGTGGCCTCTCTGCGGAGCCTCTCGAGGGACAGCATCTCAACCACGCCGTCGGGGCGGAGGCGGAGCACTACGTGGCTCCTGGGGGATAGGCCCAGTTTCTTGCGTAGCTCGGCGGGCACCTGTAGCCTATTCTTCTCGTCAACCACGACCACATACTCCCCACAGGACACTTGGCCTCATCCATTGTCTAGGCTGGCTGTGGGGATGGAGAGGGATAAGCCTAGTCCTCACCGACTGTCTCCCCCTTGAGCCTCTTGCGGAGCTCCTCGAGGGGCTTCGACTGCCTCCTAGCCATGAAGGGCTCCTCCACGACGCGGTAGTCCCGGCGGAGTGGGTAGACACCGCTGGGCCAGTCCTCGGGGAGCAGGAGGTGCCTGGTGTCGGGGAGTCCCTCGAAGACCACTCCAAGCATCTCGTGCTCCTCGCGTTCCTGGTACAGCGCGGCAGGGTAGATGTCGTGGATGCTTGGGATGCGCGGCTCGCTGCGCGGCACCGTGGTCTCCAGGGCCACGACGTCGCCTGGGTCCTCGGGCCGGGCGAAGTGGTAGACGAGCCTTATCCGGCCCTCCTTTGGTTCGTCGACGGCGCTTATGCTGAGCAGGTAGGTGTACCCTGCCTGTTTGAGCCTCTCCGCGGCCTCCCGGAGGCTCCCGGCCGGGACCTTGAACACCGTGTAGGTGTCCCTGGTTTCCACCTTCTCGGCGAGCCCGGCCAGGGCTACCTTAGCGGCAGCATCCTCTGCCAACCAGCGCTCCCCCAGTAGGGCTGCTATTGGGGCCCACGTAGCGCCTATATTGCGGCAGCGGAGGGGCTGTGGTATGGCGCAGTGCCCGCCAGGGGGCATAGCCACGTTTCCCCGCTATACCTCCTGCGGGGGCCCGGGGGAGCGGGCGTCTCTGGCTCCAGGGAGGCGGGTTAGGGGTATGACGCGGCTGTTGCTGCCGGGGATGGAGGGCCGGGTTCTCGGTGAGCGCGGTGGCCTACGCGTTGTCGAGCTCTACATCGGTGCCCAGCACCCCGCCTCGGGCCACATGAGGCTCATTGTCTACCTTGACGGGGACATGATAGTCCGGGTTGACCCGGATATCGGCTACGTGCACCGCACGGTGGAGAAGCTAGCCGAGACGAGAGAATATGTCCGCGTGATAAGCCTCGTGGAGCGCATGACTATAATCGATGCTTGCAACGTGACGCTGCCCTACGTGGAGGCCGTGGAGAGGCTGCTCGGCGTCGAGGCCCCGCCCCGGGCCCGGTATCTGCGCACAATACTATGCGAGATAAACCGTGTCTCAAGCCATCTCTACGGGCTCGGCCTGGGCGGCATATTCCTCAACCACTCCACGATGTATATGTGGGCGTTTGGTGACCGCGAGGTCTTCGTACACCTCGCTTCCCTCCTCACCGGGTCCAGGCTCACCCACACCTACCCGGTCTTCGGGGGCGTGAGGAGAGACCTGCCCCAGAGCTTCCGCGACGAGTTCGAGAAGGCGAAGAGGTACATGCTGCGGAGGCTCAGAGAGTACGACAAGGTGTTCTTCAACAACCCGGTTATCCGCGGCAGGCTGGAAGGCGTCGGGGTCCTCCCCCGGGAGAAGGCGGTAGCGCTTGGAGCGACGGGGCCCAATCTACGCGCGAGCGGGGTCCGCTATGACGCCAGGATGACCGGCTACGCCGCCTACCGGGACCTAGGCTTTGAGCCCGTTGTGGGCAGGGAGGGCGACGCCCTGGAGAGGGTCTGGGTCAGGCTCCGCGAGATAGAGGCCAGCCTTGAGCTAGTGGAGAGGGCGCTCCGGGAGCTCCCCGATGGCCCGTTCATAGACGAGCGCTACACGAGGGCCGTGCCGCCGGCGGTGAGGCACTGGCTCGAGAAGGGCCGCCTCAAGCTCCCCGGCGGCTACGTACGCCTCAAGACGAGGCCGGGCGAGGCGCTGGGCAGGGGGGAGATGGGCCGCGGCGAGATAACCTACTACCTCGTCAGCGACGGCGGCATGAAGCCCTACCGGCTGCGCGTCGTGACACCGTCTGCGCGGAATGTTGTGCTCTTTGATGCGCTGGCCAGGGGCCACACCTTGATGGATCTCCCGGCGGTCTATGGCAGCATTGACTACTTCCCGCCCGAGGCGGACAGGTAGCGTGGGGGTGCAGCACCGTGGATCCTATCGCGTGGCTCTCCGGGAGCCTCGGTGTCCCCTACTGGGCGGTCCGTGCGGTAGCCGCGCCGCTAGTCTATCCGGGCCTAGCTGCCTTCATGGTCGTCGCCTTGTTCATAATATGGGCTGAGAGAAAGATAGCCGCCAGGGTGCAGATGAGGGTTGGCCCCCTCTATGTCTCAAGGAGGCTTGGTGGCGCGCTCCAGGTCCTCGCCGATGGCGTGAGGATAGCCTTCCAGGAGATAATAATACCGGTTGGAGTGGAGAAGTGGAGCTTTGTGTTATCGCCGATACTCGCGTTCACCGTGGTCTCCCTCGCGTTCACAATGGTGCCCGGCGGGCCAGGGATCTACGGGTTCAGGAGTAGCCTCAGCCTCCTAGCCACCTACGCGATTGTCACCCTCACCCCGATACTCGTCATAGTCATGGGCTGGGCGAGTAACAACAAGTTCAGCTACATCGGTGCGGGCCGAGAGGCACTGGTCTCAATAACCGGGGAGGCGACCCTCCTCGCCAGCCTCCTCGCCGCCGCGATGATGTACGGCTCTATGGATTTCGTGGAGATAGTTGAGGCGCAGATGCGGAGCCACGTGCCAGGCCTTGTTGCCAACCCTGTCGCGGCGCTCCTCTTCTTCATAGCCGCGCTCCTAGTGACCGACAGGCTGCCCTTTGACCTAGTGCTGGGCGAGCAGGAGATAGTGCAGGGCCCCTACACGGAGTACACCGGGCTCCTCTTCGCCCTCTCAATGGCCCTCGGCTACGCGAAGCTCTATGTGCTCATGCTGGTCTTCACACACGTGTTCCTCGCCGGCTGGGCACCCTTCACCAGCCCCCTCCTCGGCAGCATTGCTGTCTTCGCGAAGACCCTCCTCCTGATGCTGGTGGCGGTCTTCCTCCGCAGCGTCTACGGCAGAATGAGGCTGGACCAGGTGGCCTCGATGTTCTGGAGCAAACTATTCCCCCTGGCCCTGGTCGCGTTCGTCGTCTCCGCGCTGATACACCCCATCTACGCCCCCTAGAGGGAGGTGCAGGCCAGGCCATGGCAGGCAGCGCCGGAGGGGATAGACACCGGAGTAGGCCGGGCCTGGTACGGGCCCACCTGGAGGCCATAGCGACGGCTGCGAGGAGGCTCCTAGAACCCCCCATGACGATGCCTATCCCGGACTACGGCGATGCCCGTGTCCCCGGCTACCGGGGTGTCGTGCTCTTCGACTACGACAAGTGTATCGGGTGCAGTCTCTGCGCCCAGATATGCCCCGCCAGGGCTATCAAGATGTACCGCGTGCCGGGGGACAAGAGGCTCCGCCCCGGCTACAATGTGGGCCGCTGCATATTCTGCGGCCTCTGCACCGACATCTGCCCAACAGACGCGCTCAGCGAGAGCATAGTCCATGACAGGGTATACGATGACGTGCCCTCCATGGACATGGATCCTGTGGACTGGGCTGTGTGGAGCCGCAGGGTGCTGGAGGAGGAGAGGAAGCCCGGCAGGCCCCTCCTGCGGGCCCGGGTGGACCCGGAGCGAGGCCTTGTCTACGAGAGGGTTGATGCGGAGGGTGGACCCGTAGCCGAGGAGAAGGGTGAGGAAAGGTGAGTCTCTCGGCGCTTCTCTACGACGCGGCGGTCGTGGCTAGCCTGGTTGCGCTCGCCGCCGGCAGCATAGGCGTGGTGGTGGCGAGGAAGGCTGTCCACTACATAGCGTGGCTCGTGGTGGCCGCGCTGGGTGTCGCCTCATTCCTGGCGCTGGCCGGCTACGGCTACATCGCTGCGTTCCACGTAGTGGTCTATGTAGGTACCAGTGTGACGCTCCTAGCTATAGTGGTTATGCTGCTCGGCTGCAACATGGAGCCCCGGGCATGGAGGCCCGGCAGACTGATAGTCGCCGTGTTCGCGGCCGCCGCGCTGCAGGCGCCCCTGCTGCTCTACGCGCTCGCCAACCCCACGCCGCTCGGCGGGGGCGGCCTCAGCCTCGGCGAGGCCGCGAGGGCGCTGCTGGACTGCTGGCTCTGCACACTGCTCATGGTGGCGACGATAGCCACGGTGCTGATAGAGGCTGTTGCTATCGCCAGGAGCGAGAGGGGGGCCGGCGAGTAGCGTAGAGGGTGACGACAAGAGACGAGACCTCATAGCGGCAGGAGCCGGGGCTCTCGTATTTATTCTCCCCTAGCTGGGCTGCACGCGGCTCCCGGCCGGGGGCCCGGGAGACTGCTCCCCCTAGGGGCCAGTTGACTAGCCCTACCCTGGGCTCTGCTCGTGTGGGGGTGCCGTCAGGCTGTGGCCCTGGACCCCGTGGCTACGGCTGTGTTGGTCTACGCGGCCGCCGTGGTCTCGTCGGCGGCCGGCATATACGGGATAATGACGTCGAAGAGTCTACTCAGACTCCTCGTCTCCATAGAGACGTTCTTTAACTCGGTTATACTCTCGGCTGCCTACATAGGTGTCGTGTCCCGCGCGGGGCCCGGCTACTACTCGCTCCTCCTCGCCACGATAGTCCTTACAATAGCCGAGATAGCCATAGTGGCGGCTATACTTGTCCTCGTCTACCGTAGGAGGAGGAGCCTAGCCACGGGCCTACTGCGTGAGCTCAAGGGGTGAGAGCAGCCGTGGAGACCATAATGCTCCGGGAGGCTGTCCTCTCCGCGCCCCTCCTCTGGGCCGCGTTCCTTGTCCCCCTCGCCGCCGGCTCCCTCAGCCTCCTAGCGGGCAATAGGGTCGGCGCCAGGGGCCACATGTGGCTCGCTGTCGTCTCCTGGCTGGCGGCGGGGGCGCTGCTTGTTCCCGCGCTGAGGCTGGCGGCCGCCGGCTACACTGTGGTCGACCCCGCCTACGCGGCCATACCGGGCGTTGGCGTGTTCAGCCTGGTGCTTGATGGGCTCTCTGCTCCCGTGGCGTTGGCGGTGGTGCTTGTCTCCCTGCTTATCGCGGCCTACTCGCTGCCCTACATGAGGCACCGGTTCGAGGAGATTGGTGGGGGCAACTGGGGCCTCTACTACGGCCTATACCAGCTCTTCACTGCGGGGATGCTGGGCGCCGCGCTGGCGGGGAACGGTGTCCTCTTCTACCTCTTCCTCGAGCTCACGCTCATACCCAGCGCGTTGCTCATAATACTCTACGGCTACGGGGACAGGCTAAGGGTTGGCTTGATATACCTCGTCTGGACACATGTCGGCGCACTCATGTTTCTCCTCGGGCTCTTCATGGCGCACGGCTATGACTTCTACCTGCCCGGCCAGGGCTACGTGGTGGCCGTGTCTGCGAGCCTCGCCGCGCTGGCCCTGGTCACGCTGGGGCTTGGCGTCAAGTCCGCCTATGCCGGGCTCCACCTCTGGCTGCCCTACGCGCACGCGGAGGCCCCTACGCCGGTGTCGGCGCTGCTGAGCCCCCTGCTGATAGGCCTCGGCGGCTACGCCCTAGTCCGCGCCGGGCTCGGGTTCTTCCGGCAGGCATGGAGCACTAGTGTCGAGGCCGCGCTCTTCCTCTGGGCTGTCGCGACGATGCTC
Organism: Pyrodictiaceae archaeon; assembly: GCA_027062725.1. Classification (GTDB taxonomy): domain Archaea; phylum Thermoproteota; class Thermoprotei_A; order Sulfolobales; family Pyrodictiaceae; genus QNYQ01. The sequence continues at coordinate 22,014 of JAMOSW010000092.1, forward strand.
TATGGCGGCTTCCTGGTGCTCACCCAGCGGGACGTGAAGCGGCTCCTCGCCTACAGCAGCGTCTCCCAGATGGGGTACATGCTCCTCGGCATCGCAGTAGCGAACCGTGAGGGTGTGACGGGGGCTGTGCTGCACTATACGAGCCACGCCCTCGGCAAGGCCATCCTCTTCGGCACCGCGGGAGTCTTCATAGCGCTCCTGGAGACCAGGAGCCTCGACGATCTCGGCGGCCTCGCCGGCAGGCTCCCTAGGACAGCCTCCATCGCCCTCCTGGGCTTCGCGCTCCTCGCCGGCCTCCCGCCGACCCTCGGGCTCTGGAGCGAGGTTTACCTCGCCTTCGGCTACGCCAGGTGGGCCCTTGGCCTGGGCCCATGGGTGTTCGCCGCAACTGCGGCCCTCGTCGTCGCGGCCATGACGCTCACGGTGGTTTACAGCTTCCAGGCCTACAGGGCCATGTTCTTGGGGAGGCCTGGGCCCGTCGCCTCCAGGCTCCGCGGCGCCCCGGAGGCGAGGAGAGAGGCACGCGGCCTACTGGCCCCGCTCGCGCTCCTCGCGGCGGCGGGCATAGTGTTCTTCCTGGCCGTGGGGGTCTTCGCCGGCCCCGCCGAGGCCGTGGCAGGCCATGTCTATGCGCCGGGCTAGCCACGTAGCTGCAGAGCCGACGCGTGGGGGTGGCTTGTGGCCGTGGAGGCTGTGGCTGCTGCTGTGGCCGTGCTGGCCCCCTACGCTGCGGCCGTCCTAGTGCTGCTTGAGGCCGCGCTGGGCTCCAGGTGGAGGCTGCTGGCGTGGACCGGCGTGGCTGGGGTGGCGGCCGCAGCGGTGGCCGCGCTGGCTTCGCTACCTTGCGGGCTCCATGGTGGGTGTGGGGTTAGCGTCTCCTGGCTGCCTGGGCTTGGTGTCGAGTTCTCTCTCCGCGTTGACGCCTTGTCCGCTGTTGTCGGCGCGGTCGTGGCGGTGTTGTCGCTGCTGATAGCGCTGTATAGCGTGGAGTACATCGGGGAGTGGGGGGCTGCAAGGTACTGGGTGTTCTATAGCTTCTTTGTGGCGAGCATGCTGCTCCTGGTCTACGCTGATGACCTGGTGCTGTTGTTCATCGGGTGGGAGGGGACTGGGCTGAGCAGCTGGGCCCTGATAGGCTTCTACTACGATGACCGGGAGGAGGCTTGGGTCGGTGACCCTGGCCGCCGTGTCCTCGGTGTACCGATGTGGTTTACTCCCACCCACAGCGCCCTCCGGGCCATCAGCTTCACACGTGTTGGCGACATAGCCATGCTCATCGGCGTGGGTGTTGTCTACGCCGCTGTGGGGTCCGTCTCGGTGAGCGGGCTCGCGTCGGGGGCCTGGGGGCTGGCTGCCGAGCTTGCTTTGAGGGGCGTTGCCCCGGTGTGGCTTGTGCTGTTCTACCTCGGGGCCCTAGCTAAGAGCGCTCAGTTCCCGTTCCACGAGTGGCTCGTCACCGCGATGACTGGCCCTACGTCTGTGTCTGCGCTTATCCACGCCGCAACCATGGTCAAGGCTGGCGTGTACTACGCGCTGCGGCTCACCCCGCTCGTAGCGCCAGCTTTGGCTGCGAGCGCCGCGCTGGGGGGTGTCGTGTCCCGCGTTTATGGGGGGCTGGCGTGGCTTGCCCTGCTCACAGCCTTCTCGACCGCCACCATGGCCCTCGTTGCTAGAGAGCTTAAGCTCGTGCTTGCATTCTCCACCGCGAGCCAGCTCAGCTACATGATGGCTGCGGTCTTTGCCGCGGCGGCCGCCGGCCAGGTGGGGGAGGGTGTGCTCGGCGGCCTAGCACACCTCGTCAGCCACG
>JAMOSW010000093.1 GCA_027062725.1 Pyrodictiaceae archaeon
TACACGGTCCACCGGGGGCTTCATGCCTTGTAGCAGCATTGTCTCCACGTTTACTGCCTCAAGCTCGGCCTCGCTGCTGCATAGCAGCACGGGCAGCACATGGTGGAGGGCGCGGACACAGGGCAGGCCGGGCACCACGTAGAGGACGAGTTTGCCCTTTGCCCCCTCTAGGCCGGCGCAGCCCCGAGGCTTCCAGGCCTCGCCTGCGGCCGCCACGGCGAGGAGGAAGACGGGCTGCAGTATGTCCCCGGGGAGCCCGTAGAAGGCGAGCCTGTGGCTGAGGCGGCCGCCGACTGTGATGAGCGGCTGCGGCCTGTCTCTCCTCCAGCCTTTGGAGGGGATGCGGCGTATCCTCGCCGCGCCTACCCTCACTGCGGGCTCTAGGAGCCTCTCTGCCTCTCTCGCCCACTTCTCGTCGCTGTAGGCTAGAGCTATCTCGGCGGGCTCCCTCACCTTGGAGAGGAGGTCGGCGACGTCCTCCATTGTGGGGAGGTTCGATGCACGGAGGAGGACGTCGGTTATCGCCTTACGGAGCGTTGTCTCGTCAAGCGCCAAGCTGGCTCCCCGCTCTGGCTGCCTGGGGCCACGCCACGGGCCCAGAATTTAGCTTTAGGCGGGAAACATGCGATACCCGCGATATATACGCTGCATTGTTGCCAGCCTTACTGGGTCGGAACGCCATGGGTAACCAGGGGGCATGGAGCGGCGCGGCCAGGGAGTGGCTCGACTGGGCCAGAGACTACGCGGAGGCTGCCCTTGAGGCCTGCACCCACTGCGGCCTATGCCGCGCCGGCTGCGTCTCCTACCGCGCCCTGGGGGATCCCCGGTTCACGCCCGAGTCAAGGATAGAGGCAGCCGCCAGGATACTCCGGGAGGGCCGCCTGGAGCCAGGCGACCTCGAGAAGCTCTACACGTGCACAATGTGCGGCGCCTGCACCGTCCTCTGCCCCTACGGGATAGAGACCTGGCGCCTAGTCCATGCGGCGAGGATACTCGCCTCCAGGAAGGGCCTACAGCCCGAGAGCCTCGAGGAGATAAAGCGGAACGTCACTAGGAGCGGCCACAGCTTCACCCCCGATCCAGGCCAGCCCAGGAGGGTGCTCGAGGAGACCGCCCGCGCGGCAGGCGTGAAGCCCGGCGAGCCCGGAGAGGCACTCTACGTGCCCTCCCCCTTCGAGACCAGCCTCTACCCCAACGTGCTCCGCTCCGCGCTGGCAGCGCTCCGCG
>JAMOSW010000094.1 GCA_027062725.1 Pyrodictiaceae archaeon
TTGCCAGCTGAGAGGCTGCGTCGCGACCTCCAGAGGCTAATGAGGCACGGCGACATCGTATACATATACACTGGCATCGGTAAGGTCTATGCATACAGCGGTGACCTTGAGTTGCTTGAGGAGAGGCTCAGCGAGTACCTTCAGCCCAGAGAGGATGTAACCGCTAAGGTGAAGTATGTTCCGCACGGATCACGGTCATGGGGGCGCGGGGTCTCTGGCACCTACCACGAGGTTAGGAAGCGGATGATTAGCCTCTTGGAGAAATATGGTGCTTTTGAGAGGATACATGTGTCTCTCATGGTACGTATCGGGGCACTGCTCAGGCTGGTCAATGTCAGTTACACGTTCCTTGTCGATACTGTAGAGAAGCTCGACCTTGTCCTGCGCAATGCGTTCTCCGTGCCGCGTATAGTCGAGGAGCTGGGAGCCCTCCCAGAGTAGCAGCACAGTATTCTTATTTAAGCCCTAGACTGTGCATCTCCCGAGCCCGGCCAGAGGCTAAGGGGGACCCTCTGAGGGGAGGCCCCTGAAGGGCTCTGCTCCCCTCCCTCCTGTGGGGCTCTCTGCGCCCGCCAGCGAGGCGCCGCACACAGCTGCCTGATACGGTTAGGCCCCCCACACGTCGTGGGGCATAGCCCTGGGCGGCGACGGTAATAGGTGTGGATTGGAGGGGAGGTGGTGCGTCTCGGTACAGATACCGCTTGACTATGTCTGCGTTAAGAGCGGCGTTCTCTGTCCCCGCTGCCAGGGTCTTATTGACAGCGGCGCAGTCGACGAGAGAGAAGTACCCATAATGAAGGCTCTCATAGAGCTAGAGGAGTCTGAGGGCATGCAGATACTGAAGAAGGCAACCTACTACAAGGCCTACTTCGTAGACAACGACATGGTCATCATAGTGATGGATCTCGGTGTCGGTACGAGTGTCCCCGTGTTCAGCCGCTACGCGCGCGAGATAGAGCAGAAGCTGCGCGAGAAGCTCGGAATGAAGGTAAAGATAATACCTAAGGCGAGTGACGTGCGCGGGCTTGCTACTCACCTCCTCTACCCTGCACGTGTCCTCGGCGTTAACACCCTTTGGCTCCCGGATGGAAGCATCGAGTATGTAGTGAGGATAACGAGGAGAGACGAGCGTAGACTAGGCAAAGCCAAGGAAGTCTACGAGAGGATACTTACCGAGATACTAGGTAAGCGCACCCACATACGCTCGGGCTACTAGTTC
>JAMOSW010000095.1 GCA_027062725.1 Pyrodictiaceae archaeon
CCGGTAGAGGCGTATTGGTTGTGGGTAAGAGGTTTGCAGTGAAGACGCGGCTTGTAGAGACTTACAAGGAGTGGCAGAGGAGGCGTTATGCTAGGCTCCTGGCGGGAGGTTAGTACGTATAAGTGGGCGTGCTGCGATGCTCTAGAGCTGGGCTGAGCGTAGGGTTTGAGGGGCCGCGCGAAGGGCGGCGATGTGCGCGGTGTAGCGGCTATAGGCTTTGATGTTGAGCCGGGGGGCTCTAGTTTCGCCGTTGTCGGCGTCGACGAGGAGGGCGGTGTCGTATTTAGACAGGAGGGGGTTAGTCTACCCCGACTCTTGCGCTTAGTCTGGGAGTATAGGCCGCGTATACTCGCGTGTGACAATATATACGAGTTGAGTCCCGACGAGTCCATGCTTAGGAAGATACTCTCTATGCTACCCGAGGATACAGACGTTATACAAGTAACGCGTAGCCCGGATGGGAGCTTCGCGGATATTAGGAGTCTAGCCGCTCTAGCCGGTGTACCGGTGGAAGGCAAGTTATCGCCATCCAAGACGGCCTATCTCTCGGCAATCCTCGCTCTAAGGGGGTATGGCTCGCGAGTGGTGTTCACAGAGGAAAAGACGAAGATTGTGATAGCACGAGCGAGACACGGCTCAGCGGGTGGAATGAGCCAACAGAGGTATCGGCGGGGCGTCAAAGCGGGCATCTTGCGTGCCACGCGAATAATAAAGAAGATACTCGATAAACACGGCTTTGACTATGATCTCGTGTTCCGTAAGAGCGGCTATGGGCTCGAAAGCGCGGTATTCATAGTGTACGCGCCCCGCTCAGCTCTAAACGGGCTCATAAAGCGGTTCAACGGGCGAGACATACGCGTAGAGATAAGGCCCGTCTATACAGGCAGGATTCAATTCGAGACCCTGAGAGAACGTCCCGAAAAACGAAGATACATCATACTGGGCGTCGACCCGGGTATTGTGACGGGTGTCGCGGCTGTCGATCTCCACGGTAACCTCGTCTTCGTTTACAGCAGGAAGGGGCTAGACCGCGCCGAGATAATAGAGCTTGCGAAGAAGTATGGAGAGCCCGTACTCGTAGCGACTGATGTGACGCCACCCCCGGATAGCGTGAAGAAGCTTGCGGCTAGTCTAGGGGTCCCGCTCTACACCCCACCCTACCCTCTAACTGTTGACGAGAAACAAGAGCTAGTTGCCGGTATAGACGTGCCTGAGAAG
>JAMOSW010000096.1 GCA_027062725.1 Pyrodictiaceae archaeon
CATGAGGCGATTGACTACGTCGAGCCTCCTCGATACCCTCTCCAGGGGCAGCAGCTTCAAGGCGACCCCTCCTTGCCTCGTGGCACATTCTCTCCTTGCTGTGCTTTGGCTGGACGGGCAGGCTTCCCGGGGGAAGACAGTACTGCCGCGTTACGGTCTTGGAGCGTTGGCGGCATTGCTCGCCTGACAGGCTGTGAGGACTCTGTGGGGCCAGGTAGCGCCCTAGTGTACGCCTGACAGGTTAGAGCCATCGGCCTGACAGGCAGAAAAGAACAGGAGGGGACAAGGACTAGGGTCTCCGGTTGACGGTGCTGAGGGGAGGGGTCCCTGCCCTGCTCGGGCTAGGCTACTGCTCCTCTTTCTCTTCCTCGCCAGGATGTGGAATGTAGTAGTATTTACCTAGACGTTTCTGCATGCGGTCGAGGAAGCTGCCTTCCTTGTTTATCCTTGGCCTCCCCGTCTCAGGATCCTTCCTTATGGTTATACCTAGCTCCTTTAGGAACAAGTTCATGCCCTCGAGGAGTGGAAGTGGTTCTGTGGCTCTACCGTGGCGTCCGGGCTCTCCGCCGAACACCATTATCCTGCTGGCGATGTAGTCCTGTACGGCTATGTCGTGCTCTACTACTAGAGCTGCAGCGCCCCGAGCCTCAGTGAGCCTTCTTATTGCCTTCGCTACGGCAAGCCTTTCCTCTATGTCAAGGTAGGCTGATGGCTCATCGAGTAGGTAGATGTCAGCCTCCTTCGCCAAGGCGGCCGCTACGGCCACCTTCTGTAGCTCGCCGCCGCTGAGCTCGCTCAGTCTCCGGTCAAGGAACCTGTCTATGCGCATACGACGCACTATTTCGACGTTAAGCCAGGAGCCGGGTGCTAGTGCTGATGGGTTTGCCTCGCGTAGGAGCTCCTCAACGGTCTTCTCAGCGCCGAGCCTCTCGGCTGACACGTACTGAGGCTTATAGCTGACCTTCAGCTTCTCCCCGGGCTTCGAGACGCTACCCTCAATGGGGTCTAGCTCGCCGGCAAGCACGCGCACGAATGTAGTCTTGCCAGTACCGTTGGCGCCCATAACGCCGATCACTTCACCCTCACGTATATCGCCCGGATCGACCTCAAGTGTAAAGCCTCCAAGCTTGACCTTCAACTCTGTCCATTCCAGGTACTTCTTTTCAGAGACAGTAGCCTGTTGCTGCGTAAAGCTCACAGTGTACCTT
>JAMOSW010000097.1 GCA_027062725.1 Pyrodictiaceae archaeon
CCAGAAGGCATCGCCGGCCTCGGCACGGTACAGTCTAACCCCGAGCCTCTCCGCGAGCAGCTCAACAGTCTCTAGGCTCTCGGGATGCTCCATGCCCGTGTCTACCGTGTATGCGTCCTCGACGCCCGCCTCGGCCGCGATGTTAGCCGAGGCAGTGCTGTCCTTGCCGCCGCTCATCCCCGCCATAAACAGGGCGGTGTCGTGTTCCCGCATCACCGACCGGAGCCAGGCGACGGCCTCCTCCTCGCGCTCCTCTAGCCAACCACGGTTAGCCTCAACAACCTCCTCGAAGGAGACGCTTCGAGGGCGGTGCCGCCACTCAACCCGCCTCCGCCGGTACCAGGCCTTCACGACCCGTAGCCTGCCCCTACCCACGACCTTGCCGACACCGTAGCTCAGCCCCGCGCCCCTCAGGGCAACCCAGCGGCCCCGCTCCCAAGAGACCCCGGCGGCGCTCCTAGGGGAGACCAGGGCCCCAGGCCTCAGCTTCACATCCACAGCCGCATGGGGGCCTATCTCCTCGTGGACGAGTATTTCGGCGCCAACCCTGTCGGGCCGGAACCTCCAAACCCCCTCAACCGGGTCATAGAGCCGCGTACCCACCGTATGGCCGTCGACGAGGACCTCGTCGGCTGCATCAACGGCCTGGACGGGGTTAAAGAGCCAGAACGTGTCAACGCCACCCAGAAGCCTCTCCGCAGCCTCCCTGCCAAGCTCCCTCACAGCAGCTTCGAACGTCACAGCCTTCTCCTTCTCCCAGGCAGGCCTGGCGTCGCCCGGCGGCACAAGCTTGACCTCGAGCGTGGGGCCACCACAGCGTGGACAGCGAGTCCTCCCAAGCACCGGTATGCCGCAGGCAGGGCACCAGCGAAGCCTCGGCATGTAGCGGCGTAGGAGGCGCAGAGCCCTCTCGCCCTTAGCGCGGCCAGGCACAGGCAGCCCCTCAGCAACACGCTACAAGGCCAGCGGTCTCCGAGGCAAGGAGCACCCAGAGCCCCCCTCTTCAGACAGACGCCAGCCGCTACACGGCCCCTTACCCGCGGCCCACCATAACGCGGAGCATGAGCCATGCGGCCGCCACAGAGGCTAAACCAGACACCACCCCATAGGCTAGGGCTAGAGGCAGGTCCTCAACGTCGACAACCCCGGCTCTAGTGCCTACCGCGAAGAGCGTCACGGCAACACTTGCATCG
>JAMOSW010000098.1 GCA_027062725.1 Pyrodictiaceae archaeon
AGGTGGGCGGGCTGTGGTTGACCCCAGGCTGCTCCTTGCGGCAGTACTCGTGGCGCTGGCTTCTGCCGCAATATTCTACGCCATCCACGGCCATGGAGGTGCTGTTCAGCCTGCGGAGCCTGCTGCCGGCGTTGAAGAGGGCGGCGTGGATAGTGGCTGCGGCGGCGAGGGTGGGGGCGGAGTCTGTGTGCCGTCCAGCCTCTACCTGGTGATACTGGGGACCGAGGGCTGCCCCCACTGTCGTGCGATGAAGGAGTACCTGCCGGAGATAGTTAATGACACCTACTTCTGCGAGATAATGAGGCAGGACAGTGCATGCGCCAAGGCATTCATGGAGCTTGTCACGGCAGGCATCACGAAGGGCGTGCCGACTATAGTGGCATGTAACAAGCTTACCGGTCAGGTAGTGTTCGTCGTGGTCGGGGAGTACAGGGACACGGCGTGGTGGAGGAAGGTGCTCGCGAACCCGCCTAGCGAGCCCACAGTCTACGTGGAGGGCAAGCCTGTCACAACCCTTGACCCCGTCACGGCCCAGAAGGTGTCCCGGCTGGTCTGCGCCGAGGCCGTCGAGAAGGGTGACGCCTCGAAGCTGGACAAGGGCTAGCCAGGCGCTGGCGCGTGGCGAGAGAGGGTGGACGCGTTGGACGCCAAGCTGCTGGCGCTGCTGCTGAGCTACGCGGCGGTGGACAGCGTCAACCCCTGCACATTCTACATCTACGCTGCCCTCGTCGCAGCCACGGTCCTCACCACCAGGAGCCGCAGGACGGCGCTCCGCACAGCGGCCGCATTCATCGCGGGCGTCTATCTAGGCTACCTCGCCCTGGGCCTCATGGTGGCTGCCGCCACGGGCGTTGTGATCCAGCTCCTGCCGTCCTGGCTCCTCCCGCTGCTCCTCCTCGCCTACGCCGCACTGCTCGCCTACCAGGCTCTACTGGAGCGCCGCGGGGCCGGAGCGCCGCTACGTGGCGGCGGCAAGCTCGCGGGGAGGGCGGTGCGCGCAGCCGGCAGGGTGGCGGCGTCGTTCGCGCTGGGCCTCGTCGCTAGCTTCACTCTGCTCCCCTGCACCAGCGGCCCCCTCCTCTCCTTCCTAGCCCTGGCCGTCTCGATGGGCTACAGCCTGGCGGAGGTCGCGGCCCTCCTCCTAGTCTACAACGCGGTCTTTGTAGCCCCGCTGGCGGCGATAGG
>JAMOSW010000099.1 GCA_027062725.1 Pyrodictiaceae archaeon
CCTAGGGGGTGAGCACGACGTGGATGTCATAGCTGTAAGCTTCCTGATTGCAACGATAATAGCCTACATGCTCATAGCATACCGCGCCAAGGCGGAGACCGCCGAGGAATTCTACGTAGCTGCACGCCGTGTCTCGCCGTTACGCAACGGGATGGCGACAGCGGCAGACTGGATGAGCGGCGCAAGCTTCATCTCTATGGCTGGTGCGGTTGCGGCGCTCGGCTACGACGCAAGCGTCTTCCTGATAGGATGGAGCCTCAGCTATGTCCTACTAGCAATGCTCATAGCGCCCTTCCTACGCAGCTACGGCAAATACACGATACCAGACTTCTTCGAGGACCGTTACTACAGCAAGAAGGCACGCCTATTCGCAGTGATAATGCTGTACGTGGTATCCCTCACATACCTCACTGGCCAGCTGTTGGGTGTCGGCATAGTCCTCTCAAGAGCGTTCGGCATCGACGCAACCATAATGACGTTGATAGCGCCGCTGATAGTATTGCTCTACAGCAGCTTCGGCGGCATGAAGAGCATTACATGGACGCAGGTAGCGCAGTACGTCGTCCTCATAACGGCATATTGGCTACCAATAGTTGCGCTGACTAACTTGTGGCATCCAATACCACACATAGCCTACGGGAAGAACGTCAAAGTCGTTGATGAGGTAGCGGCACAAGTGACAGGCAATGAATGGACTGAGCCTTTCGTTAGGCCCTACGCTAGCGGTACCGGCCAGCTTAACTGGCTACTCTCGACCATAGCTCTGATGCTCGGCACCATGGGGTTGCCCCATGTGTTGATGAGGTTCTACACGGTTCCAAGCGTACGTGACGCGAGGAAGAGCGTCGCCTGGGCGCTGTTCTTCATAAGCCTGCTATACCTCACCGCTCCTGTGTACGCGGCGCTGGCTGGCGAGAAAGAGTATGCACTCAAAGCTGTATTCAACAACCATATGGAGGACTTCAAGCAGTTTAATGGGATGCCGCTTGATGAGGCGAAGAAGGCTATAGTTGAGTACGTGGCAGCGAACCTTCCGGCCTGGGCTGCCAACGAGCCTGTCCGTATAAGCGACGGTGTAGTCGTGGTGGGCGGCGACTGGGTCAAGAAATGGATGAGCGCCGGCTTGATAAAGACAGTTGTCGAGGACACTAATAGGAACGGTGTCTTTGAGTATGGCATTGAC
>JAMOSW010000100.1 GCA_027062725.1 Pyrodictiaceae archaeon
TGAAACTCAAAGGAATTGACGGGGGCCCGCACAAGCGGTGGAGCGTGTGGTTTAATTGGATGCTAAGCCAAGAACCTTACCAGGGCTTGACATGCCGGTGGTACCGACCCGAAAGGGGAGGGACCCCTCCCTCGTGGAGGGGAGCCGGCACAGGTGGTGCACGGTCGTCGTCAGCTCGTGCCGTGAGGTGTTGGGTTAAGTCCCGCAACGAGCGCAACCCCTGCCCTTAGTTGCCAGCGGTTCGGCCGGGCACTCTAAGGGGACTGCCGGCGACGAGCCGGAGGAAGGAGGGGATGACGTCAGATACTCGTGCCCCTTATGCCCTGGGCGACACACGCGCTACAATGGCAGGTACAATGGGTAGCGACCCCGCGAGGGGAAGCTAATCCCAAAAAGCCTGCCCCAGTTCGGATTGCAGGCTGCAACCCGCCTGCATGAAGCCGGAATCGCTAGTAATCGCGGATCAGCCATGCCGCGGTGAATACGTTCCCGGGCCTTGTACACACCGCCCGTCACGCCACCCGAGCTGGGGGCTCCCGAAGGCATCTGCCCCAACCCGAAAGGGAGGGGGGATGCCGAGGGAGAACCTGGTGAGGGGGGCGAAGTCGTAACAAGGTAGCCGTACCGGAAGGTGCGGCTGGATCACCTCCTTTCTAGGGAGATCAATAGGAGGACCTGCTATCCACTTTTGAATGGCTCGGGGGCTCGTGGCTCAGTCGGTTAGAGCGCCCGCCTGATAAGCGGGAGGTCGGTGGTTCGAGTCCACCCGAGCCCACCACTGGTGGGGACGTAGCTCAGCTGGGAGAGCGCCTGCTTTGCAAGCAGGAGGCCAGGGGTTCGAATCCCCTCGTCTCCACCAAGAGGTGCGATGGGGTCATTGAAAACTGCATGGGGGAAAGTAGGAGGTGAAGGTAATAAGGGCACACGGTGGATGCCTTGGCGGCAGGAGGCGACGAAGGGCGTGGCAAGCTGCGATAAGCCTGGGGGAGCCGCAAGCAGGCTGTGATCCCAGGATGCCCGAATGGGGAAACCTGGGTAGCTGTTGAGGCTACTCACCGCCAATGGCGGAGCGACACCCGGGGAAGTGAAACATCTCAGTACCCGGAGGAAAAGAAATCAACCGAGATTCCCTTAGTAGCGGCGAGCGAACGGGGAGGAGCCTAAACCGATGCAGTGTAGAAGCCCAGGGGCGTTGCTGCATCGGGGTCGTGGGACACGGCTGGGGGAGGCCCTGGACTCCCCAAGGAGTTACAAATCCCCTCTCTAGCCGAACCGGTTGGGAAGCCGGGCCAGAGAGGGTGACAGCCCCGTAGGCGAAAGGGAGGGGACTCCTGGGGCCGTGCTCCCGAGTACCACGGGACACGTGGAATCCCGTGGGAATCTGGGGGGACCACCCTCCAAGGCTAAATACTACCTGCCGTCCGATAGTGCACCAGTACCGTGAGGGAAAGGTGAAAAGCACCCCGGAAGGGGAGTGAAAGAGGACCTGAAACCGTGTGCCTACAAGAAGCGGGAGCTCCAACGAGGAGTGACCGTGTGCCTTTTGATTAATGAGCCCGCGAGTTACCGTCTGTGGCGAGGTTAAGCCGAGAAAGGCGGAGCCGTAGCGAAAGCGAGTCCGAATAGGGCGCGAGTCACAGGCGGTAGACCCGAAGCCGGGTGAGCTACCCCTGGGCAGGGTGAAGGCGGGGTAAAACCCGCTGGAGGCCCGAACCGGTGGACAGTGAAAAGTCCTCGGATGACCTGGGGGTAGGAGTGAAAAGCTAACCGAACCCGGTGATAGCTGGTTCTCCCCGAAACGTATTGAGGTACGGCCTCGGGTGGTCTGTAGCGGGGGTAGAGCACTGATAGGGCTAGGGGGGTAACCTCCGAACCCTGTCAAACTCCGAATCCCGCTACACAAAGCCCGGGAGACAGCCCACGGGGGATAAGCTCCGTGGACGAGAGGGGAACAACCCAGACCGTCGGCTAAGGGCCCGGAACGGTGGCTAAGTGGGAAAGGGAGTGATGAGCCTAAGACAGCTGGGATGTTGGCTTAGAAGCAGCCATCATTTAAAGAGTGCGTAACAGCTCACCAGCCGAGGCTCATCGCACCGAAAATGTAACGGGGCTTAAGCCACCTCCCGAAGCCACGGGTCAGCGCTTTGCGCTGGCGGTAGGGGAGCGTTCCGCTGTAGGGTGAAGGCGGACCCGCGAGGGCCGCTGGACGAGGCGGAAGTGAGAATGCGGGCATGAGTACGCGAAAGGAGGGTGAGAATCCCTCCCCCCGTATGCCCAAGGGTACCTGGGGAAGGTTCGTCCGCCCAGGGTTAGCCGGTACCCTAAGGTGAACCCGAAAGGGGTAGCCGAAGGGAAACGGGTTAATATTCCCGTGCCACCTGCGGGCGAGGCATGAGGGGTGACGCAGGAGGCTAGGCGCCGAGGACAAGTGGTATGTCCTTCCAAGCGGTTAGGCCGATGATGGGGGTAGGCAAATCCGCCCCCGGAGGCTGAGCCGTGATGGGGAGGTCCCTTCGGGGACCAACGGCGCTGACGCCACACTGCCAAGAAAAGCCTCGCATGCCGCTTGAGCTCGTAGGTGACCGTTCCGCAAACCGACACAGGTGGGCGGGCTGAGAAGGCTCAGGGGAGCGGGATAACCCTCGCCAAGGAACTCGGCAAATTGGCCCCGTAACTTCGGGAGAAGGGGTGCCGCGTTAGGGTGAACCTGGGGGAAGGGGCAACCCGGAAACCAGGGGAGCCCGAGGCGGTCGCAGTGACAAGGGCCTGGCGACTGTTTACCAAAAACACAGGACTCTGCAAACTCGAAAAGAGGATGTATAGGGTCTGACGCCTGCCCAGTGCCGGAAGGTTAAGGGGAGGGGTGAGGCTCCTTCGGGAGCGTAGCCCTGAACCGAAGCCCCGGTAAACGGCGGCCGTAACTATAACGGTCCTAAGGTAGCGAAATTCCTTGTCGGGTAAGTTCCGACCTGCATGAATGGCGTAACGACTGGGCCGCTGTCTCGGCGAGGGACCCGGTGAAATTTCAGTCTGGGTGAAGATGCCCAGTACCCGCGGCTAGACGGAAAGACCCCGTGGAGCTTTACTGCAGCCTGGTATTGGGCTTTGGCACACCGTGTATAGGATAGGTGGGAGGCTGTGAAGCCGCCTCGCCAGGGGCGGTGGAGCCATCCGTGGAATACCACCCTCGGTGTGTCGGAGTCCTAACTCGCCCCTGTGAAGAGCAGGGGGAGGACAGTGCCAGGTGGGCAGTTTGACTGGGGCGGTCGCCTCCTAAAGAGTAACGGAGGCGCGCGAAGGTCGGCTCAGGTGGGTTGGAAATCCACCGTAGAGTGCAAGGGCAGAAGCCGGCCTGACTGCGAGGCCGACAGGTCGAGCAGAGGCGAAAGCCGGCCCTAGTGACCCGGCGGCTCCGTGTGGAAGGGCCGTCGATCAACGGATAAAAGTTACCCCGGGGATAACAGGCTGGTCTCGCCCGAGAGTTCACATCGACGGCGAGGATCGGCACCTCGATGTCGGCTCATCCCATCCTGGGGCTGAAGCAGGTCCCAAGGGTTGGGCTGTTCGCCCATTAAAGGGGTACGTGAGCTGGGTTCAGACCGTCGTGAGACAGGTCGGTCCCTATCTGCCGCGGGCGCAGGAGGCTTGAGAGGGGTCCTCCCTTGTACGAGAGGACCGGGAGGAGGGGGCCTCTAGTGTACCGGCTGTCACGCCAGTGGCATACGCCGGGTAGCTACGCCCCTAAGCGATAACCGCTGAAAGCATCTAAGCGGGAAGCGCGCCTCAAGATTAGGCCTCCCATCCCGTTAAGGGAGTAAGGCCGGTTCGAGAAGAGGACCTTGATAGGCCGGTGGTGTAAGTCCCGTAAGGGATTGAGCCAACCGGTACTAATCGGCCGAGGCCTTCACCTCCGAAATCCCCCATGCAGTTTCCAGTGACGCCCATTGGCGCCACTGCGAGTTTCCTCGGGTGCGGATATCGGTGCGGGAAACACCCGGTCCCATTCCGAACCCGGCCGTTAAGCCGCACCGAGCCGATGGTAGTACGGGGGCAGCCCTGTGCGAGAGTAGGTAGTGCCCGGGGATTTAAAAAGTCGGAGCTTTTGCTCCGACTTTTTTGTTATCAATCAGCGTCTGAATTAGCATTTGAAACACACTTTTTTAAACGTTTGTCAAATGTTAATACCTCAAATTTTTCCGAATAAGCGCAAAGCAGACAATCTACATAGTCTAAATTC
>JAMOSW010000101.1 GCA_027062725.1 Pyrodictiaceae archaeon
CCTCGCTGAAGGTATAGCCATTCCCGAACCGCCGAGGCACTATGAGATGAGAAAGGCGCTGAAAGAGACCGGCGGGCTCTGCGTGAGCGTTGACGAGCTTGAAACGATTGGCGCACTCAGCTGGCTCAAGAGGCACGGCTTCCTCGTTGAGCCGACCTCAGCGGTTGTGCTCTCGGCCCTCTGGAAGCTCATTGAAATGGGCGAAATCAAGCGGGGTGAAAGGGCAGTCCTGCCCCTGACGGGGTCGGGGCTTAAACTAACCCAAGGTATTTAAACTCCTGCACCAACTAATTTTGGAGGTGGTGGCGGTGATAAGGTATCCCGCTGTTGCAGGGAGCTTTTATCCATCTGACGAGGCTCTCATCGAGATGCTGGAGGAGTTCTTCAGTGACCTTAGAGAAGATGGGAGCGAGAGGAGGATAACTGCCGGAGTAGCGCCTCACGCTGGCTACGTCTTCTCGGGCTACACCGCGTCGAGGACATACAAGGCCATCTTTGAGGACGGCCTTCCTGAGACCTTTGTAATACTCGGGCCGAACCACACGGGCCTCGGTTCGCCGATAGCTGTCTATCCTGAGGGCGAGTGGCTGACACCGCTCGGGAGCATAGAAGTTGACGCCGAGATGGCCAAGGCGATAGCGAAGCTTTCCGGAATAGCCGACCTCGATGAGCTCGCCCACAAATACGAGCACTCCATTGAGGTGCAGGTGCCGTTCATTCAGTACCTCAGCGAGCTGGCCGGTAAAGACGTCAGGATAGTCCCCATAACCCTCGGAATCCAGGACGAGGACGTTTCGAAGGCCCTCGGAAAGGCTATCTTCGAGGCCAGTGAAGAGCTCGGCAGGGACGTTGTGGTCATAGCGAGCACGGACTTCATGCACTACGGCCCGGCATACGGCTACGTGCCCTTCAGAGCTAGGGCCGACGAGCTTCCGCACAGGATAAAGGAGTGGGACTTCAGGCTGATAAGGAGAATCCTCGACTTCGATGTGGACGGCCTTTTCAGGGAGCTCCGCGAGATGAGGCACACGATGTGCGGACCGGGGGCTGTTGGAACGGCGATAGTCTATTCGCGCCTCGCTGGAGCGCTTGAGGCTGAGCTTTTGCACTACACGACGAGCTACGAGGTCAGTAGGAGCACCGAGGCTGTCGTTGGCTACGCGAGCATCGTGATG
>JAMOSW010000102.1 GCA_027062725.1 Pyrodictiaceae archaeon
GCGCAGGCGGGGCTAGCCTGGCTCGTGGGGAAGCTGCTAACACTCGCCGATATAGACGAGGTTGTAGACGCGGCTCGTAGGCAGGGCTTCGACCCACTCGGAGAACACGGAGAGTACCACACGCTGGTGGTCAACTCTCCCCTCCACAAGCAGCGCGTGAGGTACGAGAAGCTGAGGATAGAGGATTACGGCGACTACACTATACTCAGGCTGGTGTAGAACGCGGCTCTACGCGTGGAGTCCCAGCCTTAAACCAGTGATAGCCTCCAGAGCCTCCCTCCCCAAGGCGTCGGTGCCTGCGCCTCCCTCCGCGGGCGTCTTGGGCCTCCACGCTAACCACCCGAGACCATACTCGTCCAACACGAGGCGTACGAGGTACTTCCCCTCGAGCCTCTCGCCGAGCAGGCAGCAAGTCGGCGCGTGCATAGCAACCTCGACCACCTCGTCTGACAGGAGCGGTGCCCGTGCATCAACCCCCATGCACTCGGCTAGCTCGAGGGCCGGATACCTCCCCCTCACGCCGAGCCTCACCTGGGCCTCGCGGAGGGCCCCGCCCCAGAGCCTACGCGTGAACTCATAGCCTGCGAACAACTCGTCGCCACCATCGCCGGTGTAGATGCACTTGCAGCCCCGCGCCCGGCTCCACTCCAGCGCGGCGAGAAACACAACGTCGTTGCGCACCTCGATGTAATCCAGCCGCCGTGTGCAATCGAGCACAAGCCTAGACCTAGACGCTATGTACCCGTCGTCGACGGGTATAGCCTCGTGTTCGAATCCAAGCACTCTAGCCAGGCTCGACGCATACCAGAGGTCCCGAGGTAGCCCGCGCTCATAGTACACAGTGACGCTCTTCAACCGCAGATGCTCGAGCCGGGCAGCCAGGGCGACTAGACTCGTGTCCAGCCCCCCGCTGAGAGCTATGCAATCGCATTGCGAGGACGCGACATACCGCCTAACGGCGTCGAGCACCTCCAGCCCGTAGAGGAGGCACGTGCCCCGCGAGCACATCAAGCTGCACCACGCGGGGCTAGTGGGGTGTGGGGGTGCTACGCCGCCTCTATCCTCTTGGCCACCTCCTCTGCGAACTCCATGGTCTTGAGATTGCCGCCTAGGTCGGGGGTCCTGGCCCCCGAGGCGAGCGCGTCCTCCACGGCCTTCTCCACCGCCCTAGCT
>JAMOSW010000103.1 GCA_027062725.1 Pyrodictiaceae archaeon
CATCCTCTCTGGGCTGAAGGTACTCGCTGAACCTCTCCTCAAGCAACTCAAGGTCACCGCTGTATGCATAGACCTTACCGATGCCAGTGTATATGTATACGATGTCGCCGTGCCTCATTAGCCTCTGGAGGTCGCGACGCAGCCTCTCAGCTGGCAAGCCGGCAGCTTCGGCGAGCAGCTCAAACGGCATCGGATTACCCTCAAGGACGGCGACTATCTTGCTCCTCGTGGTCCTCCTCCATAGCTTCTCAACAACCTCCCTCTCAACAGGCATGTCTATACCGAGCCTAGTAGCCGTCTCCATGGCGTCAACGAAGCTATCAACATCTATAGTGTCCAGGGTCACAATGTATGCTACAAACTTAGGCGGCGATGCCGCATCACGCGCACGCAGAATACGGCCATGCCGCTGTATGAAGCGCAAAGGCGAGGCGGTAATACTCCACATTACGAGTAGGTCCGCCTCAGGAAGATCAACGCCTTCCTCGCCGGCTGAGGTGGAGACAACAACCTTAGTCTCGGCCGCATGGGCCTTCTCTAGCGCCGCACGGAGAGCCCTATGCCCCATCCTACCCCGTATGAGGACACAGGGGTAGCCGGCCTCCCTGGCCAGGTTGCAGGCATACTCCGCGACAACAACCCTGTCTATGAAGACTATGGCCTTACTAAAGCCCTCATGGTCGCGGAGTATGCGTAGAAACGGATCAGCCTTATGGCTGGGCCGGACACCTGGCGCCTCAAGCAAGCTCCTTATCCTGCGTAGAAGCTCAGCCAGAGAAGTCCGCCTCTCCATACTGTCGCGGAGCGCAAGGGCACCATCCCTAACAAGCCAGCGCTGGGCGTTCCTAACGGCTACACGGAGCCTGCCCTGCACAGAAGCCGCAAGCTCCTCCAGCGCCTCGTAGAGACGCTTCTCGGCCTCGTTAAGCTCGGCCTCGTAGACCTCGCCGATAAGGGGCGGAATGTAGGGCGCCACACGTGGGTCACGCCAGCTCCATTCCCGGATAGGGCCGATGGTTTCCTCTATCTCCCCCCTCCGGGAGGGAGGAATGTAGGCGCTAAGGCCAAGCCTATACCGGGCCTCACGTAGCCTAAGCATAGTCTCCTTGTAGGCATCCTTACCCGTGGTATGGTGGCACTCGTCGACAACGACAGCGTCGAAGCCCTCAATAAGCTCCCAGTCAGAAAGCACTACTTCAGGCGTCGCCACAACGAGGCGGCTCCTCCAGCGCCTCCCCCTCTCACTACGCGACACCGCGCCATGCACAGGCTCAGCTTTCACGCCGGCCACGGACCCGATGTACCTAGCAACCTGCTCTACAAGAAACCTCGTCGGCTCGAGGAAGAGGACCCTCCTCGCCAGGCCACGCTCAATGAGCTCCAAGGCCCAGATAACGGCCACGAGCGTCTTTCCGGTGCCTGTCGGCAGCACCACAACACCACGGCCCCTCTCAAGAGCCCACCTCGCCGCCTCGAGCTGGTACTCCCGCGGCCTCTGCCGTAGCTTCCCGACAACCCTGAGGGACTCTCCACTCACCGCAGCCCCCAGAGGCTAGCAGCGGCTACCCCTGCTAAGTTATGAACCCCCGTGGCTAGCTAGAAAACCAATAGCTTAAGTAGAGCCAACGTCGGCTATAGTAGAAACGGTGTAGAAGATGGCGATAATACTCTTTGACTGGGGCACCTATAACGCCCTATCAACGCTCATAAAGGCCGCCACGCTTGGAATGAAGCTGACCGAGATACCGCCCTACGACTTCGCCCGCAAAAGCCGCGGACCCGAATACTTTGAGCAGTACCGCGAGATAGCAACCAAGTCGTTCACTACGATAACCGCCCACGCGCCCTACTACAACGTGGTCTCCACAGTGCCCGAGGTATACATGAAGACTAGGAAGGCGCTTATTGCGGCAGCCAAGAAGGCTAGGCTAGCCGGCGCGGAGATATTCAACCTTCACCTAGGCTGGCGCGCCTGGATGGATAACCGCGACATAGAGCAGGCCGCCGCAACGATAAAGGCTATCCTCGACGAGGTGCCGGACATAGTAGTCACACTAGAAGTCATGTATACGCGCAGAATGCTAGGCACATTCGAGGACATAAAAGCAATAATGGAGACCGTCGGTAGCGACCGCGTCCAGGTCTCCACCCAGCTAGAGAACGCCTGGATGCTCCTCACCGGCGCAGCCGAGCACGGCAACTTCGAGGCAGCGAACGCCGCGGCGGACGAAGCATTCTGGAGAAACGTGCTACACCAGACACTAGCGCTAAGCACGCACTTCTTCTCGCTACGCTTCTCCCAGGTGATAGGCTTCGCCCTGGGACGCAGGATACTGAAGAAACGCGTCCCCCTAGGCAAGGGCTACCCCGACCTGCGGCCACTAGCCCGCGCCCTCGCCGACTTCATGGTGCACGAGGTGCGTGCAAAACACGAGGAGCTACGCATGCACCTAATCTACACAGGCCCACCCGAGACCAAGTACCGCGACACAATCCAGCTATACGCCACAGTCATGAGCGAGGTGGTGCCCCACCTCAAATAGGGTGCGGTAGAGGACAACAATCCATCCTCGGAAGACAAGGCCCTCCACGTACGAGCCACAGCCAACAAAATAGCACTACCCTATCTGCTCCCCAGAGGCTCCTTTTCGGACAGTAAGACGAGCCCTAGAGAGCGTTGACCCATATTACCGGCTCGTAGGTGCCTATGTAGCAGCCTCGATAGCAGAGGAGGGCTACGGCCTAACCGTGTCCGAGTGCATGGGCTATGGCAAGCCCGTGGTAGCCTCAAGTCTGTTCAAAGAGATAGGCTCAGTAGACGAAACGATAGCATACATATTCAGGAAAGGCTGTGCCCCGAGCCTCGCCGAGACGATACACGATGTCTACAGCAACTACCCGGAGGCACTCAGGAAAGCCAGTAAGGCGCTGCACCGGGTCAAGAACATAAGCTGGTAAAGGTAGCCGAGATAATAGGCAAAGAGATAGAAGCTGTCACCACAGAACCATAATGTCAACGTATGTACGATATGTACGTTACGCGGTAGAGCGCAAACTCGCTCGTCGTAGCGTACCGGGCTTCGTGTGTTCGTTGCAGGAGCTCATCCGATATATAATACGATTAATGTGGTGTTGTACACATAGAGGTGCCGGAGCAGTCATGCACGGACGTACATATTACGTCCTTCCAGTAGCAGCTGCAGCTACCCTTGTAATGGTGCTGCTGATTGTTGCAGTCATAGCGGTGAACAAGACCAGCTATCTGCGACAGGTGATAACTAACGTTTATGAAACGCGCACACTACAAGGCAAGAAGATAGCTATCATATCGGCCTCCGTAAGCCTAAGGAGCGATATAGGTAAGGCAAGGAAACTTGGTGTGATAGTAGAACCCTATATGCCGGACTTGCTTCTGAACACTAAGTTACTAGAGAAAATCATAGGACATGTAGACGCTATAGTGTTTGACGAAGTAGCGCTTAAAGCGATAGCCATGAAACGCGAAATAGTAGAGCAACTGCTTTACAGCAATAAACCGCTAATCCTAATAGCAAAGAGACCTATCAGTCTGCTGTTGAAGAGCTTTACATTAGAGAATGTTCCATTGACTGTAATACCTATAGAGGATGTAGCCGAGAGTGGTGCTGCTGTAACAAATAGGCAGAGGGATAGAGATGCGGCGGAGACTAGCCTGCGGATAGGTTTAGGACGCGACGTCTACGCGGTAGTGATTATTACACACCCTATATGCTTCTCGGAGAAGCTCTCAGTAACATATATGGTCTATCATAACCGTGTAGAACTAGTTGCCCTGCTCCGCGACGTCTTCAGCCCTATGTCGAGAATTAGCATTACAGCGTTAAACAATACCAATAGTCATATTATAAAGTTTTCGACATCTATTGTTGACAACATGTATACTTGGCAGGGTTTAGGGTCCTTCATTGACAGAGCTGATATAGCCAGTAAAGCTTTCGGCGACAAGACGGTAGGCGTTGAAACGATCTGGCTGCACTTCTCGTACGCAACGGACTTTAAACACATAACCAGGCCGGAACTAGGCCTCTGGCGTATCGAGGTAATCCACAGTGGAGAGCTCACGTTCAACTACTGGGTAGGAAGGCCAAATGAAATAAGCTTGGATGTAAGCCTCTTTGATGATCAAGATATCGTCAGCATGTGGCCCTACAGTGAAACCACGGGCTCTCTA
>JAMOSW010000104.1 GCA_027062725.1 Pyrodictiaceae archaeon
TATCTCTGGGCCCCTTACGGCGATGAAGTTGGCGCCGCTCTCGGTCGCCGCCGCCTTCGCGAGCAGGGTCTTACCCGTGCCCGGCGGGCCGAACAGCAGGATACCCTTAGGCGGCGTTATGCCGAGGCGGCGGAACACCTCGGGCCTCCGAAGCGGCCACTCCACCGCCTCCCGCAGCTGCTGCTTCACATCATCAAGCCCGCCTATGTCGTCCCAGTGGACCTCCGGCACCTCTATGTAGATCTCGCGGAGGCCGCTGGGCACGACGTCGCGTAGAGCGGCCATGAAGTCCTCCATTCGTATCTCCATCTCCTCGAGTATCTCCGGCGGTATGCGGTCCTGGGAGAGGTCTATCTTGGGCAGATAGCGTCGCAGAGCATGCATTGCCGCCTCTCGGACTAGCGCAGCAAGATCGGCCCCGGTGTAGCCCCTGGTTAGCTCGGCTAACCTCTCCAGGTCGACGTCGTCTGCTAGTGGCATGTTCCTGGTGTGTATCTGGAGTATCTCAAGCCTGCCCTGCTTGTCGGGTAGGGGTATCTCTATCTCGCGGTCGAAGCGGCCGGGCCTACGGAGCGCGGGGTCAATGGCGTTGGGTCTATTGGTAGCAGCTATGACTATGACGTCGCCGCGGCTCTCCAGGCCATCCATGAGCGCCAGTAGCTGTGCCACTACACGGCGCTCGACCTCTCCTACGACCTCGTCCCTCTTAGGCGCTATTGCGTCTATCTCGTCTATGAATATGATGCTTGGAGCGTTCTTCTTTGCCTCCTCGAATATCTCGCGGAGCCTCTGCTCGCTCTCACCATAATACTTGCTCATAATCTCGGGGCCATTGATCGCTATGAAGTAGGCGTTTGTCTCGTTAGCTATGGCTTTTGCGAGGAGCGTCTTACCTACGCCCGGCGGGCCGTAGAGGAGCACACCCTTAGGCGGCTCGATGCCGAGACGCTTGAAAACCTCGGGGTGCTTTAGTGGAAGCTCTATTAGCTCGCGGACCTTCTGTATAATGTCTCTCATGCCGCCTATGTCTTCATAGGTCACGCGCGGTATACGGCCCTGCTCAACGGGCTTCTCAAGCAGTATTATGTTGGTGCTAGGTGTTATCACGACGACATCTTGCGGCTTAGTCTGGATAACAACGAAAGGGATCGACTGGTTGAGTACGGGTATGAGTACAGTGTCTCCCTCCACAACGGGACGCTCGGCGAGCTTCTTCTTAACATAGTTGACAAAGCCGGCGTCAATAGTTATGGAGAAGTTCGCCGGTGCAAGCTTGACGAGGCTCGCGGGTTTCGCGTCCGCCTTGCGCACAATGACCTTGTCTCCTATGCCTACGCCAGCATTCTTACGTATAAGGCCATCCATCCTTATAATGTCCTGGCCTTTGTCCTCCGGGTAGCCAGGCCACGCTATAGCAGCGGTCTTCTTACGGCCCTCTATCTCCACGATGTCGCCGGGCTCTGCACCTATCATCTTCAAGATATCAAGGTCTATCCTGACCTTCCACTTACCCACATCCTTATGCTTAGCCTCTGCTACGCGGAGCACGACCTCACGCCGCCGTCTTGAACTCGCAACAGCCATGGTCCTCCCATCCCTATCCCAGTCGGTGCACGAAACAAGTCCCTAAGGGAACTCTGTCAGGACTATACGGGGGCATTCCCGTCTCCCTAGGCGTGCACCGAGATGCCCCTTATTTAGAAGAAGGAGGCCCATCTGGCAACTTCCCTATTAAGGCCTCTATGTGTCCAAGTACGATACAAGTACAATAAAAGACATGAAGGGACAGTGATAGGTAACTAGGCATAGTTGAAGAGTCTTAGAGGTCAAGCTCTTTGCGCTGCGCCTAGTACTGTGAGAGGCGGTGGACAGCCTCGACTTCAACCTCTTCTATGCCCTCTATGCCTCGCAATATCTCCTCCAGCTTCGACGTACCGCCTTCACTCTCCTCGGGTATTATGAAGTATATCTTCAATGCATTGAGCCCAAACGCTATGGGCACTTTGTCGTACCTTGCTATCTCGTAGCCTTCGGGCAGCTTCGACTTTATCGTCTCGACTAGCTTATCGAGGTCAATATCGGTGCTTGAAGGATATACGGATACAAGCGCGAGGACCTTCGCCACAGCAGTTCACCCCTCACCCCCAAGGTGGGCAGCTATGCCCTGCCTCCGGGCTATGGGCCCTCGAAGCCGCACTTCGGGCAGCGATAGCGGACGCCGAGCTTGCGGCAGCTGGCACACCGCCAGATGACGACCTCGCCGCAGTTGGGGCAGAGAAACGCTACGCCTTTCTCCCAGGGCGTTATAGGCCTGCCACAGCTGCTACACATAGGTAGCTTCGTTACATCAACTATGCTCGGCTTCCTGGGCACCTCAAGCTCCAGCGCCAAGACGGTCGCACCCCGAGCTAGAGGCTACCCAGCCCCGCCGGCTGGGCTAATATAGTATCCCCGCGTCTCAGCCGCCCCTGGATTGCGCCACGGGTGTAGGAAGCGATGAGTACAGAGGAGTACAAGCAAGTGATAGCGGTTCGGGCCGACATCAAGATGAGTAAGGGCAAAACAGCTGTACAGGTTGCTCACGCGGCGGTCGAGGCGGTCCTATTGATAATAGACAGTGGCGACCGAACATGGCTCCGCTGGCTTCAAGCATGGAGGCTGCAGGGGCAGAAGAAGATAGCCGTACGCGTCGATAACGAGCAGCAACTCCTTCGAGTATATAGTGAGGCTCGTAGCCTAGGCCTACCCGCCAGCCTTATCGCCGACGCAGGGCTCACAGAGCTCCCGCCGGGCACTAGGACGGCGGCAGCAGTGGGACCGGCCCCTAGCAGGCTCGTTGACCGCATTACTGGAAACTTGAAGCTCCTCTAACGCGGCGACACTGTTGTAAGTAGCAGAGGAGTAGCGATATGGGGAAGCCGCCAGAGGCAAGGCTGTGCAGAACACGCAACGAGCTCGAAGTCCTCCTTCACATGGAGTACCGACTACGCTGTGGCCCCCCGCTGGCGGCGATAGCAGAGCCGCGCACACGGAGCTTCATAGTAGTAGAGTGGTCCAAAACTCCGCTCCAAGAAGATACGGGCAGAGGGAAGGCATGTATCTATCTCCTAGCCAAGCGTGGTGTATCAACACCGGAGGCGGCTGCAGCATTAGCTCGCTACCTAGGCGCAGTGGCCCACCCCCTAGGTCTCAAAGACACAGAGGCCACAACACTTCAACGAGTATGCGTACAGCCGTGCCCGGAGGAGCCGCCGAGAACAATACGGGGCCGAGGATACTGGGCACGGCTTGAGGGCCGGGTAAGGAGCTGTCGCCGCCTACGCCTGCACGGCAACACGTTCATAATCCTGCTCCGTCCGCTGCCTGGCCACAACAGCGACGAGATCATAGAAGTGGTGGCTACGCTGGCCAGGCAACCTCTGCCAGCCTATTACTCTTTCCAGAGATTCGGTACACGCAGGCCATCAACCCACTACGCGGGGCTGGCATCCCTCATTGAGCCACACAGTGTGGTTGTTAGAGAAGTCCTGGATACAGCCTACCCAGACGAAGCGCCGGAGCATATCAGATGTAGAAGGATGCTATGGCAAGACCCCGTCTGTCTAACCTCAACCAGGATGTACGAGGCGAGTCTTGCTGTCGATGCACCCTGGCCTAGGCTCCCCCGATTTCTGCGCAGCATCCACGCCTCAGCACTCCAGGCCTCAATATTCAACGCCTACCTTACACTAAGAATAGAACATGGCATAGGCCTTGGCGAGCTCATACCAGGTGAGAAGAGAGACGCGAAAGGAAGACCCCTTGCGCCTATCCCAGCAGTAGGCGGTAAGACGAGGGTCACAGGCCTGGCCCGTCGCCTACTCCGCGAGGCTCTCGAGCTGCATGGGCTGAGCCTTGAGGATCTAGCCAAGCGGCCGCCGGGCCTACTTGCCAGGGTCGAGCAATACTGGCGGCCAGTATACACCCTACCCCTAGGCTTGCAAGCAGAGAAAAGAGGCAACAACCTCGTCGTGCTCCGTTTTACGCTTGAAAAAGGACAGTATGCGACAACGCTGCTCAGGGAATTAGTCGAGCCAGGCATGCTCTGAAAGAGACGACGCGGCCCCGAGGGGAGAACTAGTAGCCCGAGCGTATGTGGGTGCGCTTACCTAGTAT
>JAMOSW010000105.1 GCA_027062725.1 Pyrodictiaceae archaeon
GTCAAGTCTGTTGGCTGCATACGCGTACGCAAAAGCAAGGACAACACCGAGGGCGATGCTTATCTGTATCATCCACCAGTTCAACGGCGCGCCGTTGAGCCTGGCTGGGCTGTCGTGGGGCACCCAGAGCCGTCGAGCGGGGAGATGCACTATTATCGCTATTATGAGCCATAGTGCGAAGAACAGCGCTGTTAGTCTCGCGAAGTCTCGCTTGTAGGATTCTATGGAGGCTGTTGTCGCAGCCGGCACCACGGCTGCACCGACTACTGTCGGATAATGTTAACCAGATATAAAACTAGTTATCAACTATCTAATAATGTTTATCATTATAGAAGTGTTCTTGTAAACACGGAGACTAACTTTAACAAATGTTAACTTAACTAGGTACCTCTTTACAGTAGAGTAGGCCCACATACTGCGGGCAACGCCCTCTAGCTAGGGGACAAAAACCGCACAACGAGAGACCATACGCGTCCTGGCCTCTGAGCAGATGACGGGCATGTCGCCACAACCGCTCAGCTCTCCCTCAGGCCTCAGCGCTTCGACGAGGAGGCGCACCGCATCCGCCAGCTTCTCCTCGCAGCCTTTAACCGGTCTGAGAGGGGGCAGACCCATAGCTATGTGCACCCGCCGCCCTCCGTCTACAGAAACTAGACAAGACTTTCCTCCCTCAGCTTTTAACCGGGTTCGGAGCTGAATGCGGCCTATGCTGTTTTTAGATTCCCCGGGCGGGGGTGGCGCTGAGCTGGCGCACCCGTCTTGGCGGGAGAAGGGGTACCACCGGGAAGGGAGGGCCCCGGGTGAGCACCATGCCCTCAGTCGAGGAGTGCATGCCGATAGTAGAGAAGATGTACAACGAGGGACGCCCCGTAAAGGAGATAGCCAAGATGTGCGGCAACAGCATGTCAACAGTCTACAAGGCCCTTGACCGACTCGAGGCGATGGGGCGCGTAAAGAGGAGGAAAGGCCACTACAAGAGACACCGGAGGCTTACACCGGAGGAAATAGAAGAGATAAGGAAGCTCTATCTAAACGGCGCAAGCATATACGAGATCGCCAAGAGGCTCAACAGGCCAGAGTCAACGATATACTACGCGCTAAAAAGGCTTGGACTCAAGAAGTAGCCCCGTCCTCTACCTGGGGCACCCTACCCCTCCTTTCTCTCGCCAGGCCGTTACACCCAGCTGCTAGCTAGGCAGACTACATACACTCTAGAACCTGCTTTACGTGTATCCGGTGTTCCTCCTTCACACGATAGGTCTCGACTATCAGGTCGCCTATCGCTATCTCGCCCTTCTCGCAGAGCAGTCTCTCAAGGCCTTGAAGGCCCTCCTCGTAGCCGCCAGCCTGTAGGACTAACGGCTCTAGACCCCAGAGGATGGCCAACCTCCTAGCTATGCCGGCTGATGGTGAACCTATCACTACTCTTGTAGTGGGCCGTGCCGCCGCGAGCAGGGGCGGTAACGTCCCGCCGAGGGTATAAGCGAGGATTATCTTGGCTCCTATCTTCTCAGCTGCCTCTACAATGCTGGCAGCATAGGCGGCGCGGCGACTGCGTGGCGGGTATCTGGCTGGCCTTGTGGCTTCCTCGGCCCGCCGCGCTATCCTTCGGAGCCATTTTACCGCCTCCAGAGGGTACTTGCCTATTGCGGTCTCCCCGGTGAGCATTAGAGCGTCTACACCTTGCTTGACCGCCACATATATGTCGGTAGCCTCCGCGCGCGTCGGGACAGGGCTCTCTATCATGCTCTCCAGTATCTGTGTTGCCACTATAACTGGCTTGCCTTCGCTCCTCGCAGTATTCACTATGAGTTCCTGCAAAGCTGGTATCTCCTCCAGCCCATAGTTCATCCCGAGGTCGCCACGCGCAACGATGACTATGTCGCTGGCCTCGACGATCTGGCGGAGGTTCTCTACGGCGCTACGGTTCTCTATCTTCGCGGCAACCGCCTGCCGGCCACCATGCTGCATTATAATCTCCTTCAATGTATTTATGTCCTCTGCGCCACGCACATAGCTGAGCGCTATGTAGTCGAAGCCCTTTTGCACCGCAAACCTTACTGCCTCTACGTCGCGGCGTGTGAGAGCAGGCAGCCCTATATCCTTCCCAGCGACGACAACAGCCTTCCTGGAGGTTATCTCGGCCGGGGTCAGCGCCTCGACAACTACGAGGCCCGGCTGCACCTCAACCACGCGCAGCCTCACACGCCCGTCATTGAGTACAAGTATGTCACCCTCTTCCACGGCCTCGAAGAACCTCGCTATGGGCAGGGGTATGCGTTTCTCCTCGCCTCCAGGCGCTTCCTCCGCGAGGACTATCTCTGCCCTCTCGCCCGGCTGCAGCCTCACAGGCTTGTGCAGCACGCCGAGCCGGATACTAGGGCCCGCGAGGTCGCCTATGAGCGCAACGGGGCGCCCAAGCTTAGCCTCAACAGCTCTAACGTTATCTACGAGTTTCTCCCAGAGCTCGGGCGTACCATGCGCGAAGTTTATTCTAAACCCCGCTACACCGAGCTGAACCATCCTCTCTACAAGGCTTATGTCCCTTGCCGAGGGCCCAAGCGAGGCAACTATCTTCACACGGCCACCATAGCTACTGAACACCATGGCCAACACCTTCGACTCTCTATGAAGGAAGTTTTTCATCTTAGAGCTCTCGTGCCATCACATAGGCGTCCTCACCATCTAGGTAGTACATGGGTATTTTCTTTACCTTCCGGAACCCTAGCTTCTCGTAGAGCCTTATAGCGGGCTCGTTAGAGACTCTAACCTCAAGGTAGACCTCCTCGCAGCCATACCTCTCACGAAGATTCCTAAGCGCCTCCTTTAGCAGCGCCGTCCCTATGCCGCGGCGGCGAAAACCCGGCAGCACCGCTATCGACACAATATGTCCTTTCCGCACCAGCCTGCGTAGATCAAAGTTCGACGCACCATACTCTACGCGGCTCATCACATAGCCTACGATTCTTCCCTCGACCTCTGCAACGAGGAATGCCTCCCCCCAGCGGTTCAGATGGTCCTCAAAGAACCATTCAGGGTAATTCTCGGGCAGTGCAACACGGTTAATCACGATAACCGCCGGGAGGTCCTCGCGGCGGGCCTTACGTACAAGGAAGCCCTTGCCAGCCCTGCTTTCAGCAACTGTCTCCAAGGCGCCTACCACCGCGCAGCCCTATTGCCCGGAGCCGCAGCTGGCAAGGCTAACCGCGGCTCCGGAGGAGGAGCCCGCCTCCATCTCTCCCCGGACTCTACCCCCTTTGGGCTGGATTTTTCGCTGTGTCTTCTAAGCAGCGTACTTCTAGCTCTCTTCCGGGCTCCGATCACGCGATGAGGGTATACCCGATCTCCTTGCATTTCTAGTCTTGACTTTGACCAGTCTGTCCTTGAATATTGACATTACTTCCTCTATGGTGTAGGGCGGCTGCTGTTGCGGCTCCCGAGAGAGGCGGTTAGCGGGCGGATGTTCAGCGTAGAGGGGGTTTCTTGCAGCTATGCGGTGCTCGAAGGGAGACCTTGTCTTGTTGACGTAGAATATTCCTAGAGGTATTCTTCTGCCCCATTCTTGGGCCCGAGCTAAGGCTGCTGCTTTCTTCTCTGTCTCTTCGTCGGGGCTCCGGACTATAGGGTCCCAGTCTGGTTCCTCATCCTCTATACGGTAGAGGGCCTTCCGGTAGAAGTGGACAGTATAGACGTTGTTGTAGGTGACGCATGGCTGGAGCACGTCTATGAATGCTGCACCTCTATGTCTTATCGCCTCCTTGAGCACGCTCTTCAAGTGCTTTATGTCGAGCGCGTAGCTGCGTGCCACGAAGGTATACCCTGACGCTATTGCGAGCGCGAGCGGGTTTATCATGTCCTGGATGTTTGGCTTGGGGAGCGACTTTGTCTTGACGCCGTAGGGGAGCGTGGGGGACGCCTGGCCCTTTGTGAGCCCATATACCTGGTTGTTGTGGAGTATCACAGTTAGGTCTATGTTTCTTCTGCCCAGGGCGACGAAGTGACCAGCGCCTATCCCCAGGAGGTCTCCGTCACCACCCTCTACTATGACTGTTAGCTCTGGTCTCGCTAGTTTTATCCCCGTAGCGTAGGGTATTGCACGCCCGTGGAGAGTGTGGACGCCATTGGCGTAAACGTAGTGTGGTGTTTTGCCCGAGCAGCCTATGCCGGAGACTATCGCCGTCTTCTCCGGCGGCAGACCCAGCTCTGCTAGCGTCTCGGTGACTGCCTGGAGGATGCCGTAGTTACCGCAGCCGGGGCACCAATCTACCCAGAGCGGCGTCCTATACCTCCTAGGGTCATGCTCCATGACCTAGGTGCACCTCCTTCAAGCCCTTCTCATGTATGGCCATGAGGGCCTCCACAAGCTCGTCTATGTATATCGGCCTGCCAGTGTACTTCAAAACATGAGTGTCAAACACAACGCCAGACTTCATTGCTGCTATCTTTGCTGCCTGCGCCGTATAGTTGTGTTCAACGTTGACTAACCTGGCACCGGCTTGATGCGCCTCGGCTGCGATGCTAGACAGGAGCCTAGAAGGGTAGGGGGAGAAGTAGTGAACCCTTACGAGCGCTGCACGTAGTCCCCGCCGTCGGAGCATGTCTACGGCCTCTGCCGTCACCCGAGCAGCAGTCCCCCATGAATGGATCAACATGTCAAGCCCCGAGGGATCGGCATCTTCCGGGTAGAGGTGTAGTCTGACACCCTCCTCGGGGATATTGCGAGCCGCTTCATCTAGCTTCGCGAAGCGCTTCTTGACCATCGCTATCCGGGTCTCTGGCTCCTCGGTTATATGGCCGTACTCGTCGTGCTCGTCGCCCGTGTACCACATGACAGCGTCGCCTATGAAGGCACGCGGCGACACGGGGCCAGGCAGGGCGAACCTCCGGTAGTCACTGCCCGGCCGCGGCTCTATACTACCCCTCCTTATCTGAAAACTTGTGGTCATCGGCGGAGGCAGCGTAGCCACACTGTTCGCGAGAAACTTGTCAAGCAGGTGTATGACGGGAATCTGGTACTCTTCTGCAAGGTTCTGCGCTTCGACAGCATCCGTTAGGGCCTCTTCGTGGCTCCAGCTTGCAACCACTATGCGTGGACACTCACCGTGTCCAGCGAAGGCCGCGTCAAGCAGGTCCTCCTGGCTGCCCCGCGTAGGCAGGCCGGTTGATGGGCCACCTCGTTGGTATAGCGTGACGGCCACGGGGGCCTCGTTTATGCAGGCCCAGCCGACACCCTCTATCATGAGGTCGAAACCGGGCCCACTGGTTGCTGTGGCTGCACGAGCACCCGTGAGGGCGGCGCCGGTCGCCACCGCTATCGCCGCCAGCTCGTCCTCGGCCTGGAATACTACGATACCCGTCTGGTCCTCATGGGCCTCCATGTAGAAGCTCTCATCCTGAGCCGGCGTTATTGGGTAGTAGGCTTGGAGCCCTACCCCTGCAACTGCCTTACCTATCGCTACCGCCTCGTTGCCAGTCATAACCATGTAGTGGTCGGGGGGCTCCTGCGGCTCCGGCAGAGCAATCTGGGCCACGTTCCCCAAGTGACTGTATACACGCCTAGCCACGGCCATGTTTCTCTCGACGAGAGCCGGGCGGCTGCGGAAGCGGTAGCGGAGTCCCTCCTCCAGCTCCTCGAGGCTGAGGCCGGTCAACTTAGCCACGCTTGCAGCGACAACCATGCTTATGTAGCGGCGTGCCTCAGCATAGCCTATGCCGTATTCTCTCCGCAGACTCGAGAGCAGGCCACGGTAGCTGAAGCCAACGACCTCGACGCCCATGCTCTTCATGTACTTTGTGACGCCCACTACTGTGGGCTCGACGCCTAGCTCCTCTAGTTCCCTGCGGAGCCTCCTCTTAGTCTCAGTCTCCATGCTCACTATGCGCTCGAGACTCACATTGTCAACGTCGGAGTCGTAGAACACAATGCTTCCCCTGTCTACGTCCTTGTAATGAGTAAACACGCTCTCAGCATCCATAAAGCTGGCAACGTCGACAGGATAACGGTGACCACGAGGAACACGGGCAGGATCAACACCTAGCAGTATGTAGCTATGTCGTCCAATTATGTTAGAATGGTACTCTCTTGACGCAAGTACTCGGTAGCCGAGTGTTGCGTAGGCGACCGTAAGAACCTGAGCAGATGTCTCGAGGCCCGCCCCCTGGGGGCCTCCTATTAACGCCATGAGAGGGGGCGGAGGCTTATCCATTGACACCGATGCACCTCGCAGCAAGCTAAGGATCACGGAGCCTCGGGCTGAGAGCATACAGCCGAAGCAGAGCCGTCAAAGCTAGACGGTTTTGTTGCTGAGAATTATTATCTTTCCGCGCGGGCAGTCACGGCAGGTTAGACCACCAGCGGGACACACGTCTCAAAGCCTGGACCCTTGGTCCAACTTGAGTCACCTGGACGGTTACAGCCCCGGCGCCTCTCCGGGCCTATCTCGGGAGAGGCGCCCACAATACTCGGGGAGAGAGGGAGGCCTTGAGCCGCATCTACACACGTGGCGGCGACGATGGCTATACATGGTGTAGCCGCAGCCGGCGCCGTGTACCCAAGACACATCCCTGCATAGAGTTTGTCGGCGCTCTCGACGAGGCAGAAGCCGCACTCGGCCTCGCCCGGAGCCTTATGAGGCCCGGCGACGATGAGCTTGCAGGCATTCTCCTAGAGCTTGAGGACATGTTGTTCCGCGTAGGCTTTGCGTTCAGCACAGGCAAAGCATGCATAACGAACCAGGACCTAGAGAGGGTAGAGGTCATGATAGATTCCCTTAGCTCAGAGATAGAGCCCGTGTTTACGATGAACCCTGGCTATCCAGCAGCCGCTGCCGTGAGCCTAGCACGCGCAGTCACAAGAAGAGCCGAGAGACGGTACTGGGCCTGTCTCGAAGCCCTAGGCGAGCAGGGCGAGCTAGATAGGTTGGCAGGCAGGATACTCAACCGCGTCAGCGACCTGCTCTACGTGGTTCAGCTCTTGGCGGCGAAGCAGCACGGAGATAGACCCCCCAGAGCAACATGCAGTGGGCTAAAAGGAGAAGCAGCAAAGAGGGGACAGAACAGCTCTTTGAGGCGCCACGAGGGCTAGGCCCTCATTCCCCGTCGGCCTGTGAGGAGCGATGGGCGGCGTGAGCCCGGGGCCCGCGACTGCCCCGGGCCTTGATGACGCCATTGTAGCGCCGAGGCCGCCGCTTGCGCCGGCAGTGAGGGCGAACCGTAGTGCGTGTCGCTGCCTTCGCGGTGGGTGGCTGCATCGACAACGTAGATAGTGTCGCGAGGCTCCTGGAGGACCTAGAGCTCGATGTCGTCTTGGCGGCGGGGGACTTTGTCTGCCCAGACAGCGTCTCTCTGCTAGAGAGGATTAGCAATAGGCTTGACGTAACTATCTATGCCGTTACTGGGAGAAGGGATGATACGCACATAGCTAGACTCCTCGAAGATACAGCTGAGATCCTCGATGGACGCTTCATCTATGTCGGCAAAGGCGTATACCTGGCTGGCGTTGGCGGGAGAGAGCCTCTAATGAACATTGAAAGGCTTCGCGGGGAGATTAACCACGTGGCTGATGGTAGGATTCTCCTTGCTTCTTACTATCCTCTTCACGGTGTGTTTGACTCCTCGGCCTTAGGGCCTGCCCGGGGGCTCTTTGAGTTGGCAGACCTGGCTGCACATGTCAACGTTGTGCTTGCTGCCCAGTGCTCACCGCGTGGCGCAACACTATCCTACAATGAGCCCAGACACGTGTGTCTTTACGCTGTAGCTACGTCTCGGTGTGTGCACATATTCAGCGAGGAGGAGGCTACAGTACGTTGTCTCTAGGGGGTCTGGGTTTGGAGCTGGGCGAGGCGTTCTGGAGAGCCCTACGGGAGGGCACGGAAGAGGCGAGGTGGGTGCTCGTTAAGAGATTCATCTCCTCGCCCGATGAGGTTCTAGGGGAGCTGGGTAGGCGTGTTGGCGGCGAGCCGGTGCCTGACACCGTTGTGGCTGCACGGGCTGTGGAGGTTGTGCTCGCTTCGCTGGCGGTTAGAGGGCGTGGCCTGCGCCTGGTAGTGCCTGACGAGCCGGTGCCTGGCTGGGGGCCCTTGGCTGCGTTGGTGGAGGAGCTGCCGCGGCTGGGCCTTGGATCCGTCTATCGGGTCCCGTTCTGGCCTAGGCCACGGCTACGCGCGTTGGAGGCTGTCAGGAGAGCCGCGAGGGTGCTGAGGGGGTTCTCCGCGCGTATCGTGGATGTTACTGATGCGAGTCCCCTCATTGCTGCTGCCGCGCAAGCCGGGGGTGCGCGGTGGCTCACGGTGCTGGTAGACTATGGCCATGTGGCTGTGTTTGACAAGTTCTGGTTTGTGAGGGGTTAACGGAGCCAGGTTTCTGCCAGCACTAGGCCAGGGAGGGCCAGCGCTGCCTGGAGGAGGCTTGCCAAGAGAGCGCTCCTCAGCACAGCCGGGTCGCGAGACCCCATCCGCGCGTATAGGGGCTTGTTAAGTATGCCGGCTATCGTGGCTATTGTGGCTAGCTGGGCTACACGCTGAGGCGTGGCTATGCCAATGGAGTAGACTGCTAGTATCGTCGCGCTGCTTGAGACGAAGCCTCCTATCGCCGCTATTATCTCTAGGCCGCCTATCCCTGTCTCTTTGACTATGTATGAGACGTAAGCTATTGCAAGGTAGAGTAATGTTGTTTTTAGTGCAGCCCAGAAGCGGAGCGGATTCTCTATCTCAAGGTTTGTCGATATCAGTGTTTCGAGGCTTCTCCTCCACGAGACGACTACAGGTAGTGATGTAAGCAGCGCTGCCACCAGGAGGGGGGCTACAGAGGCAGCTGCTAGGCTGTGTGTAGGCATAGTATAGGCAGCTGCGATAGCTATAATCACGTTCCTAAGGACCATTGCAGTATTTATTATTACTGTAATGTCAAAGGCTACGCGGCGCGCAAATCTACCCAACAGCTGGATTAGAGCCATTAGCGTTGCCTCGCTATTAGCTATTCCGCCAAATAGGGCTGTATAGGCGAGCCCCTTTCCACCCATAAGGCGCGCCGCGACGTAGCCTAGATAGGAGGATGCCAGGACGAGGCTGAAGAAGAGGTAGAGGCTGCGCAGACTCACGCCGTAGAAGGAGGCTTCGGATGTTAGGAAGAACGGGCCAACAACTATCAACACAACACCTAGCTCAAGGGCCCAGAGCAGCTCCTCGTACCTTATTAGACCAACTATTCTTTCAGCCGGGAGCTTTATTGCAAGCACGAATGTTGTCAACACGGCCGTGCTTGCAGCTAGTAGTATCTCGCCGACACCGCTTAGGAAGCCTAGTATGAAGTCAACCAGGAGCACAACAATTGTCGTTATGCCTGCCATCCTAGCCACCATTAGACGGAAAGCCGCAAATACTACAATAACCGAGACAAAGCCACCGAGCATGACCGCGGTAAGCGTGCTGTCAATTGTGCCACTCGACCAGAGATAGCCTGCCGCTGCGGCATAGATAGCGACGAGCGTGAACGTCCTTATGCCCGGGAACTCCTTTGCGACTATCTCCTCGACGCCGGGTTTGCGGTGCCTACGCCTAGCTAGGGCTGCGCGTGCCTTCTCACGCTCTATGCCTATCAGCATACCCGCTAGGAAGGCAACTATCACTCTAAACACAGGCTCATGGAACAACCACTCGTATCCAACAGCGCTGCCCGCTACTTTCATCACCTTCGCCATATACATGGGAGCTCATACAGCCGACGAGAAGCTTGCCGTAAAAGGCTTAGGGCTTCTCGGCCTCGAGCGCTTCCTTGCGGAAGCGCCACACGTACTCTTTAGGGTCGGGGGCTGGCGGTGGACGTCGCTTGTGCTCGCTAGCCCGATGTAGCTCTACCACACGCTGCACCTTCCAGGGTTCAACACCAGTAGCCTCAACGACCTCGTCGGGCCTCATGCCTAGGTCGAAGAGACCATAAAGTATAAGGTCTATCTCCTCATAGGGTATGCCTATCTCGGCCTCGGCTAGCTGGCCGGGCCACAGGCGTGGGCTACTAGGCTTTCTGGCTATCCTCTCCGGGACGCCCAGGTGGCGTGCAAGCATCCTCACCTGGCTCTTGTATAGGCAGCCGATGGGTAGGAAGTCGACAGCACCGTCACCGTATTTAGTGAAGTAGCCTATGAGTATCTCGCTCCGGTCCGCCGTGCCGGCTACGAGCATGTTCTCCATGTTTGCGTAGAGGTAGAGAAGACTCATCCTTATCCTTGCCCTGAGGTTGCCCAGGCTCTTCTTGTCCGGCGTCTCGCCCGTTGCAGCAAGATAGGCGTCCACTATGGGCCTTATGTCTATAGTCTTGTAGGCAACGTCAAAACGTTCCACGAGCTCCCGAGCATCCCTGATGTCCTCAGGAGGCGTGACAGCTGAATCCGGCATAAGCAGCGCGAACACCCTGTCGTTGCCGAGGCTGCGCACCATCAATGCTAGAACAGCGGCGGAGTCAACGCCGCCACTAACCCCTACCACGACGCCCTCAGCGTTAGCACGGTCCACTATTGCACGCGTGAACTCGGAGAGAGCCGAGGCAACAGCCTCGTAGTCTAGCTCGAGTATGTCGCTCATCGTGATTCGCCTAGCCGTAGACATACCCTCAACCCCGCATATGGACCGTGTCGGAGCCGATGACGCTCCATGCATCAAAAACACGCCAAAACTCCTAGGGCTATCACCGCCCTGGAGCCTGCGCCCCTGGCCTAGCTAATGTAGCTGCACCTAGGCCGAGATAAACGAGTTACCTAGAGACACCAGCCCCGCGGAGGCGTCCCCGTTTGAGCCGCGTCATTCTGGGCCTAGGTGCGACCATATCCTCGACCGACGTAGCCGTGATAGACAGCAACTCTGAGGCTCTCGGCGTCCCACGACTAGTTCTCATGGAGAATGCTGGCCGCAGTGTGGCAGAAGTTGTCGCCGAGCGTCTACGTCCTGGGGCCCATGTGCTTGTCTACGCGGGCCCCGGCGGCAACGGCGGCGACGGTCTCGTAGCCGCTCGCCACCTAGCGTTCCGCGGCTACCGCGTCACAGTAGTACTGGCGTCTAGGCCGGAGAGCCTGCGGGGCATGGAGACGCGGTCAATGTACGAGGCTCTCGAGGCTATGGATTATAGCGTTGAGGTTGAGGTCGTGCGTGACCCCTGCCGCTTCGTGCCCCCGGAGGCCGACGCTGTCATCGACGCACTATTGGGCGTGGGGCTCCGCGGCGCGCCGCGGAGCCCCTACCGGGAGCTCATAGAGGCAATAAACGCCTCCAGCACCTCCCTACGTGTAGCTGTGGACGTACCGTCCGGTCTCAACGCCGACACCGGCGAGACGCCGGGTGCCCACGTTAAGGCCGACGTCACCGTCACTTTCCATAAGCCGAAGCCTGGTCTGCTGCGTAGACCCGACGTTGTGGGTGAGCTTATTGTTGCGCCCATCGGCGTGCCACCGGAGGCCGAAATGTACTACGGTCCAGGCGATGTAGAGCACCGTGTGCCCCGTCGGGGCTGGGAGACGCGGAAAGGTAAGGCAGGCCGTGTCCTAGTTATAGGGGGCTCCGAGCACTACATTGGAGCCCCAATACTGGCTGCCATGGCCGCAGAGGCCGGAGGAGTGGATCTCGTCTTTCTGGCGTCAAACCGCGCCACGATAGAAGCAGCTATGTCGAAGAGGCCTACACTGGTGCCGGTTAAGCTCGAAGACCCATACCTTGCCCCCCACCACATAGACAGGCTACGCCCCTACATTATGCGGGTAGACGCCATAGCGATAGGCATGGGGCTTGGCGTGAAACCGGAGACGGGCAGGGCGCTGGCCCTGGTCCTCGACGAGGCAAGAAGGCATCAGAAACCTGTAGTCGTAGATGCCGATGGGCTAAAGCTGCTCCACATGGTTGGACTCGATAGGCTGCAGGGTGTATTGGCCGTGCTCACCCCGCATGACGGCGAGTTCGAGAAGCTCTTCGGGAAGAAGCCCTCACCCGTGACATGCATGCCAGAGCGTATACAGGATGCTGCAGAGGCGGCGACAGCCGCCTATGGCTCAGTTGTACTCCTAAAGGGCCCAGTTGATGTTATAGCCTCACCCACTCGGGCAAGGCTCAACAAGACCGGCGCACCATCTATGAGCGCCGGCGGGACCGGCGATATCTTGGCAGGCCTAGTAGCCGCCATGCTTGCCAAGAAGTTGGATCCCTTCGACGCTGCCGGGATAGCTGCCTACGTGAACGGTGCAGCAGGCAGCTTGGCATACAGTGAGAAAGGTGACGCGGCTACCGCGCTGGACGTCCTAGAGAAGATACCGCTCGTGCTCCATGAGCCCGCTAGCTTCGCGAAAGAAGCAGTCCTCTATCGGCGCCTACCACTGAGGTCGACATGTAGAGCCTAGCCGGGCCAGCCCAGCACCGCGGCATATCATCCCCGAGGGCTCCACAGCGGCTTGGCCCCGCGTCTCCGCCCACAGAGAGGCGGCGGCCGCATAGACGCTGGCGGCCCCGTGGATGTGGCTGGCTGTAGGCCGTGGCGGCGGGGCTCTACGCCCACCACGGCCTCGGGGCCGCATGATGCTTTTGGGGCGCTCTACGCAGCACGCCGTGCCCCTCCGTGGGCGGAGACGCGGTTTAGCCCCCTCCGTCTTACTCTTCGTCCCGTGGGGGGTGTCGGCGTGAGACTAGGCCAGTCATACCGGGTTCTCTCTTGGTCCTAGACTGCCCGCCTCCCCATCTCCCCGAGTGATGCTCTGGCCTAGAACGCCTGGGCCCAATAATATTCGCGTCTGGGTAGGCGTTCTAAATTCCTATACCCGCGTGTGACCGCTTGGCTTATATAGGGGGTTTATTAGGCCCTTTTAAAGGGGGCATGAGGGTTATGGAAAAAGCTTCTGCAGAACAGGGTAAAAGCGTTCAGACACCTCGTGAGGGAAACGAACCCAAACCCTCTGTCAACATTGAGAACATCGTTGCCACAGTGTCTCTGGACCAGGAGCTTGACCTAAACCTTATAGAGAGGGTTATACTGACTGCCGAGTACAACCCTGAGCAGTTTCCCGGCCTCGTCTATAGGCTTGAGGAGCCCCGCGTAACTGCATTAATCTTTAAGTCCGGCAAGATGGTTGTGACGGGTGCTAAGAGCACGCGCGACCTCATAGAGGCTGTTAAGAAGATAGTCCGTAACCTCAAGAAGCACGGCATACAGATAAGGGGTAGGCCGAAGGCCCAGATACAAAACATTGTTGCCTCGGCGAATCTAGGCGTCTGCGTTGACCTAGAACGAGCAGCGCTCACCCTCGAGAATAGCATGTATGAGCCCGAGCAGTTCCCTGGCCTAATACACCGCATGGATGAGCCGCGCGTGGTGCTGCTGATATTCGGCTCCGGCAAGATGGTAATTACGGGCGCGAAACGCGAAGAGGAGGTCTACCAGGCCGTTCAGAGGATCTACGAGAAGCTGAAGAGGCTGAGAGCAATAAGGCCCTGCTACTAGGGGCCTATTTCTACGCCAAGTTTCGTAAGTGCTGCTATGAGTCTTTTTGCCCTGCTTCTGCCTTTCACGCGTAGTATCATTACGTCACCTGCCTTCTCTACTTGCGCGCCGTGGAGGCGTGCTGTTTCCTCTACCTGTTCGTAGTTGCCACGTGGACGCACGGGTATGACATAGTAGCCTTTAGGGTCTGTTTTTCGCAGCAACTCCTCGTAGGACGTTAACCTGCTCCACCCCCATAGATTACACTATATAGAGATTTGAAGTAGCTGCTATCTTCTGCGACGAAAACATCTATTAGCCATTTTATCTTGTCGGCCTTTTTGGCTATCTCTGAGCTGTCCATTCTACGCAGAAGGATGCTAAGGGCATACATTCTCGAAGCAGCCGCGAATACCAGAACCTCACTGGCTTCTAGAAAGAATGGTGCAAAACCGCCTAGTCTCTCAGCCTCCTCGATAACAATTGTTACAAGCTTAGCTATGTGGACCGCGTAAGCAGTCATAGCGCCGGAGATCAGACTGTAAACATCCTCCGGAAGACTCTCCATATGTCTAGACAAAGCCTCCATAGAGAAATCTAGTGCTAACTTTGCTACACTACGATACTCTTCTTCAAGGTCAACGGGCCGCTCACAACCACCGTGTTTCCTCACGAACTGCTTAGCTATGTGCACGACCTCAGCCAGGAGAGGGGGGTTACGCACGCCCTCCAGCGCCTCGCGTATCCTCTCTGCGAGTACCTCCAAGTAGCCCATGACGTGCTTCTGGCACTCCTCGCCCCCGACACCCATGGGTCCTGGCCCCTCGTCGTTCAGTGGCGCTTCGTCGGCGGAGGCTCAGTAACCTACCCTTTCATCAACAGCTTCGGCCATGGCCTCAGGAACGGGGTGTCTCCTCACCGCCTCCAGAGAGGCTCACGAGCGCTCTCCCTTCAGCAGGCGTTGTATCTCCTTCTTCATGAGCTTTATCGCCATTTCTTTTCCAGCTACTTCTCCTGGAGGCAGGTATACTACATGCACGCCGGGCAGAGTCCGTGCCTGTGCTGCGAGCCGCCTGTCGCCAGTGAAGAATATGACCTTACCATGTTGGCGCGATAGCTCCTCAAGCAGCTTGAGGACATCGTAATCGTCTCTGGCGGGCTGCTGGAAGACACGCTCCGAGACTTGGAGAGGCCCCTCAAGGCCCCTACCTATTATCTCGTGGAACACTAGCTCCTGGCTCTTGAGCTCCCTGTCAAGTATCTCGGCGAACCTCTTGAACATCTGGTCGAATACAACCGCGGCTCTACCCGCCCTCACCGTGCTCTGCGTTTTCGACGCCGAGGGGGCGCCTACAGAAGGCGCTACCGCGGCCGAGCCGATGGGTTCCGTGAGTGCAGCCACCTCATCTGGGCTAAGAGAGACTATAGTCTCGCAGCGGTCTATGCGTGCAGCTTCCTTACAGCCAGCTAGCGCCTGCAACGCCTCGCTTAGGCTTCTGTAGCTTCCCCTTGGCTTGTCCCCGCAATAGGCTAGGTACGTGCGCAACCCCTACAGCACCCGCAGGATACAGCCGCTGCCCCGAAGTACACATCCCCTACCTATAACCGTCCGGGAAGCTGTATCTCCCTGCGGCCACTGATCTTAATGAAAGAGGCTACCTCACTATCATCACTGAAGAGGCGCTGTTAACAACCACGGATAGCGCTGTGCTGCCTAGTATTATGTCCTCGTTTGTCGTGCTGCCACGCGCACCCATTATCACGAGGTCGTAGCCGCCGCTGATTATCTCGGCCAATATCTCGTTGGCAACACTGCTTATCTGCGGGTTGAACACGCGCACCTTGAAGTCCACGTCTACTCCCTTTTCCTGCGCACGCTTCTCTACAGTCTTCTTCAGAGACTCTATGTCTGCGCTGCCTGTGGCTACGTGAAGGACTGTTATGCGGGAGCCATAGCGCTGCGCAAAGTCTAGCGCTATGTTCAGTGCCCGTAAGCTGTTCTCAGAGCCGTCAACGGGAACCAGTATTCGCCGAAAGAGGAAGCTAACTGCATACATTGGTTCAAGCTTGAACTCAAGGCTACTCATAATGACCACCCTTTGGAGTACCTTGACCTAATACGAGTGTTGAGGGGCTTATGCTGGCGCCGCGGGTATGCGGCCACGTAGCAGGCCCAGGGTCTTGTCAGTGACTGCTATGGTCTCCTCGGCCGTGGACGCTAGCTCGGCTACCGCCCTTATCGCATCTATATTCTCCGGGACGACTATAGATTCCTGGTGCACTGCCTGCATCCACATGACCTCGTCGCCGTTGACTGTTATGCTGTTCTCCCATATTACAAGCTCTGGTATGTCGTAGCGCTTCCTCCCGAGGTCCCTAGCGTACTCTACCAGATCAGCCGTGCTAGCCAGGCCCATCGCGTCGTCCGCCAAGAGTATGCGCGGCGCATCAAGGAACGTATTGACGACGTCTTCCTTCTGCACGTTCTTCCCGAGCCTAGCATACACCACATGCACGTGCATAAGGGTCGTGGGTACCACAACAGCCATAGTCACTATGTCGAGATCTGGTATTACGGTCTTTACATCGACGGCGTGATGGCTGGGTGCCCTGGCCGGGTTCGGCACAATCGCATTGACTGGCCCCCTCTTGGTCTCTTTGGGGTCAGCGGCTCTTCTGACTATTGTTGCCCGCACATGCCGTATCGGCGCAAGGCTGCGGAGTGTACAGATGCCCCGCAGGAGGGCCGTAGTGTTGCAGGAGACCACGCGGAGACTCTTCCTACCGAGGGCCTGCTCATAGTTGCACAACGTGCTAAAGGATAGCTCAGCTACCTCTGGCTTTTCGCCTCCCTGGAATATTGCTTTAACGCCATGCTTCTCGTAAATGGGCTTATATTTTGCCCCGACGCCGCCCGGGGTCGCGTCGACTACGACATCAACTTTCTCTAGGAGCTCCTGGAGTGTCCCGGCGACGCGGAGCCCCATCTCCTGGAAGGCACCCAGCTTGTCCTCCGGCACATAGAGCGCTATGCCCCTCGAGACAGCATAGGCTGCCACGTAGTCGGGCCTAGTCTTGACAACCCCTACTAGCTCCATATCTGGCTGTAGCATTACCGCCTCTGCAACCCTCTTCCCTATCGTGCCAAACCCGTTGACCGCTACACGTACACGACCCAAAACAGTCACCTCCCCCATGTTGGGTCTATGCATTCCCTATGAAGGGAACTATGCAGTACACTGCTTAAACAAGGTAATGCGATAGTGGGCTAGGGGTGCACCTCGGGGCTTTTCTACTCTGTCTGGGGTCCGAGCTTTAGGCTTGGGAAGTACTTCTCGGCGGAGATGCGGAGCGCCGTTAGTCCTGGCAGCTCCTCGCCTGCAAGGAAGAGCAGTAATGCACCCCCGCCGGTGCTTATGTGTAGGTTTTCTCTGTCGCTTAGTCCAAGTTCGCTCACTATCGCGTTGAGATGGCCGCCACCTATTATTACGAAGGCGTTGCTCTCTACGGCTGCTTTCACGAGCCGCCTGCTTCCCTCCCGGAACCTTGGGTCTTCGACGACCCCTGCAGGGCCACGGAGCACTATGAGCCGCGCTTCCCGCATTATCTCAGAGTACATCTTTACAGTCTGCGGCCCTATGTCGCGTATTATGCCGGTTATTGAGCCGACAGGCTCTATGCGTACCTCGTCGCCGACAAGCGTGACGAAGTCGACAGGCGTCTCTAGGGGGAGCCCGCGCAGGAGCAGGCGACGGGCGCGCGGCACCAGGGCCATTAT
The DNA here is from genome assembly GCA_027062725.1 of Pyrodictiaceae archaeon. Classification (GTDB taxonomy): domain Archaea; phylum Thermoproteota; class Thermoprotei_A; order Sulfolobales; family Pyrodictiaceae; genus QNYQ01. The sequence continues at coordinate 17,228 of JAMOSW010000105.1, forward strand.
GCCCTTTGACTCGAGTATTCTACGGTTAGCTTCACCTATATCCATTCCCTTAGCAACCATGAACAGCTCTGCGACTAGGCCTGCAGTCAATACACGATCCGCGGCCTTGTTTGCATGTAAGTGTTCTAGTATTCTGAGCGTATCATGCACCTTGCCGCCGCCGAGAACGAAAACTCTGGGCCTCTCCTCGCCGCTGTATAGCCTGGCGAGCGCGCGCAGCTCCTTCTCCATTACACGGCCAACGGCTGAGGGCATAACGAGCGGGAAGCCCACGATGCTGGGCTGGCTCCGATGCGACGTAGCGAACGCGTCGTTGACATAGTAGTCCGCCACGGGGGCCAACCGCTGCACGAAAAGGCTCTTAGCGTGACGCTCAGGCTTTGCCTCAATAATCTCCTCTGACATTAACCTCGTGTTGTCGAGGAGCACAGCCTCCCCGGGACCAAGCCTCTCTATGCGGCGACGTGCCTCCGGCCCTATCACGTCGTCAACAAAGTCTATGGGTGCGCCTACGTGTTTTGCCAACAGCTCCGCGTGCCGCGCCAGCGTGACGAAATCCGGCTCGCCTGGCCGCCCCTGGTGGGAGAGTATCGCTACCCCCGCGCCACGCTCAAGCAGCTCACGCACTGTCACCGCATGTGCCCTTATCCTCGCGTCATCCAGTATCTCGCCGGTTTCAGGGTCTATCGGGCTATTGATGTCTATCCTCAGCAACACCTTCGAGCCACGCAGACCATAGCGCTCGTCAAGGTCGTCCAGCGTCGGCAGAAGGAACGAGCTGTTACGCAACTTGCACGGCAATAACTCTCTCCCGGGTCGTCTGGCCTATACGCTGCCCCTGCAACTAATAAAAACTGACGCTACGAGTGGGCACTAGAATCTGCACATTAAAACATGTTAAGATACATGGCGGGCTACGGGCGCCTGGAGCCGCTCCGCGGGCAAGAGTCCTAGAAAAGAGGGCAACACCTCCCGAGGACAGAGCGGCGGGCTATGAGGAGATACCCCGGGATCGAGCCGACCCGAGGGTGACGAGGTGGTCCTTCGCCGAGCCCGCACAGCCCTAAGAAGGACTAGACGGTGGCGACGGCTCTGACCCCACCGCGACGCTGAGCGAGCAACTCCATGACGCGGCGGTGAAGCTCCATTAGTAGCCTCTTCCTGTCCTCCATTAACACAACGTCACTGTGCCCTCTAACCACTATGTGATGTGCGAAGGGGCTAGGCACCTCGACCGGCCCGAAGACCTCCACCACCACCTCTCCTTCATGTATCCAGCGGAGCACGCGTCTCGCATTCTCTATGTCCATGTAGTCTTCAAGTATCTCTCTGTACGCTTCGCGCAGCAGCGGGAACCCCTCTATGTTCTCAACAGCCTCTAGGAGCGCTTGAGCGTTGAGCTGAAGGCGGTGAGGATCGCGCTTACGTCCACGATATCTCCGCAGTATCATGAAGCCCCTCTCTGCGCAGTGGCGGAACCGTCTCTTGAGCAGCTCCGTATTTCTAAGCACACGCACAAGTATGTCTCTAAGCTTCTCGGGCTTCACACTATAGGCTAACCTCTTTGCGTCAACGTCTCTTATACCGGAGACCGTCAGCATGAACGCATTGTCTGTTATCGCGATACGAACATTAGTTCCAAGCATAGTGCTCAACATGTAGGCATAGGCCCGAGAGAGCGTATCATTAACGCGGCGCCCGAACAAGCTATGGAATATTATGTTAGTTGACTCGTTCTCGAGGTCGTGGTACACCTCTACAAGCACGAGCTTATCGCTTGGTACAAGGCCTCCCGTGTACTCATACTGTTCAAGCACATAGTTGTAGATGTTCTCGGCCGCGTGCGGCTCAAGTCTATATTCTTTCATTATCCACTCTATAGCCTTGTCCTTGGGAACGTTCTTCTCTATCATTTCGGCGACTTTGCGGCGGAATTCGCCAACAAGCAGAGCAGAGTCAAAGGCCAATGGCAGCATCTCAGAGAACCAGCTCGGCACAGTGGGCCGCTGCCCTTCTGCAGGCTTAACGTAGACCTTTATTCCCTCTGTCTTTACGAACTCATAGGTCCTGCCTCCCAGTACGAATATGTCGCCGGGAGTGAGTATCTGGACGAAAGCCTCCTCCAGGTCACCGACATAGCGCCCGTCAAGTGTATAGACGTGGAGTTTGACCTCGTCGGGTATTGCTCCGCTGTTTAGGTAGTATATCATCCTGGCTCCACGCTTGCGGCCAAAGACGCCTTCCTTCTCGTCGAGCCAGATCTTTGCATACACTTTGTGCTCCTCGAGGCCATAACGACCTGCTAGGAAGCGAAGTACATCAAGGAAGTCCTTGTAGCTGAGTGTGTGGAAACTGTAGCTCCTACGGACAAGCTTGTACGCATCGTCTATGCGCCACTTTGACTCTAGGGCCATTCCCACCAGATGCTGCGCCAGTATATCGAGCGGATTCCTCGGTATGTGCACTCTGTCTATCTTCTTCTCCATGCCTGCCTTAGCCAGCACGCTGCATTCTACCAGGTCGTCTCGGTCAACTACGATTATTCTGCCCTTACTTACCTGGCGTATGTGGTGGCCCGCTCTCCCTACGCGCTGCAGAAGCCTTGAGACGCTCTTAGGACTACTTAGGAGCACCACTAGATCAATGTAGCCTATGTCTATGCCTAGCTCGAGGCTCGTTGAGGAGACAACTACCTTTAGCTCACCTTTCTTTAGCTTTTCTTCCACTTGTAGCCTTAGGTCGCGGCTAAGGCTACTGTGGTGAGCCTCTATCTCGTCTATATCTGCTATGCCGTACTGCTTTAGCAGCTTCTTTAGCTTATATACGACTCTCTCAGTCGCGCTCCTAGTGTTCGTGAATATGAGCGTAGTCCTATGCTTTCTAATGAGGTCAACGAGCAGCCTGTATATTGCCTCGTTGATCTCCTCTGGGGGTGTATGTATTAGGTCCTTGACGGGGCAGAGAACACGGATATCTATCGGCTTAGCAAAACGAGCATCAACAATCTTACAGTCACGCGGTGTACCGTCGTCACGGAAGCCTACGAGGAACTTTGCAACCTCCTCCAGCGGCGCTATCGTGGCCGAAAGCCCTATCCTCTGGAGCCGGCGGCCAGCGAGATTCTCGAGCCTCTCCAGGGCCAGGCTGAGCAGAGACCCACGTTTGCTTGAAGCGAGCTCGTGTATCTCGTCTACTATGACCCATTTTGCCGTAGCGAGCCTCTCTCTGAACTTTGGCGAGACAAGCGAGATTGAGAGGCTTTCTGGCGTCGTTATCAAGATGTGTGGAGGCTGGCGCAGCATTCTCTGCTTCTCTGTGGGGCTTGTGTCGCTTGTCCGCACGGCTACGCGTATGTCGCCAACCTCTAGTCCCATCTCCTTAGCGACTTCCCGTATCCCCTGCAGCGGTTCTAGGAGGTTTCTTCTCATGTCGTTATTTAGGGCCCTCAGCGGCGAAACATAGATAGCATATATTTTGTCCTCTAGGCGTCCCTCTTCAGCTAGGTGGAACAACTCGTCTATTATGCCTAGGAAGACAGCGAGCGTCTTGCCGGTCCCCGTAGGGGACGAGACGAGGACGTTATGGCCTTGTTTTATGAGTGGTATCGCGCATTTCTGTGGAACTGTGAAGCTACCGTATCTCCTGCGGAACCATTCGGCAACGTAGCCGCGCAGCGTATGGTACACTTCCTCGTCGTCAGCACAGTTCCTTACCCACTCTATCGGAGCCATCCACCGCACCACCTCTCCTGCGGTTAACCGGCTCTCCTGCGGCTGGAGCACCCTCTGCTATGGAGGTGGAGCCACCTCAACGAGCGTTATAGTGTTACCCTGTGTCTTGCCATCCTTTCTTCGTGTCAGGAGAAGCGCTCTAGGGGTTTAAACCGTGAGACAAGCTGCTCTCTAGCTATAACCCTCCAAGCGGGGTGCTTGGAACCGTGGCGACGGTCATAGTGTCTTTCAAAGCACCTGCAGATCTCGTCGAGCAGCTCGACGAGCTCGTCCGTATGGGGGTGTTTAGTAGCCGCAGTGAGGCTTTGAGAAGGGCGCTCGTTATGCTAGTGACGCGGTACCAGGTGCAGATCAGCCATGAAGAAGCTAACACGTGATGAAATTAACGACCTCTATAGGCTTAGAGACTTAATATCGAACCTGCGGACCGAGGAACTCTATGTCTTCATGTACGTCTGGGACAACATCTCTGTCGGAGAAATAGTGTTTGAACGCGACCTCTCAAGGATATACCACGTGAAGAAGCCCATACTCGTCGCGGTCGAGATGAGGGAGAAGGGGCTCCTGGAGCGCGGCGAGGGCTGCTACAACCTGCCCCGCTGGATTAGGCGCCTACGGATGAAGATAGGGCGTTTCGAGGAGCTTCGTGCGCTCCTCGACCGCCTCCCCTAGACGTGGCGTTATGCCGCGAAACGTTTCTCAGCGGGGGAAGACGTTATGGCCTCTGGCTACCCTAGCGTAGTGGAGCGGCTCTATCGGAGAAAGCAGGATGATTTCCGAGAAAAGCTGAGAGACATGATTAATCCACGCGTCGTCTACGTGACGGACCTTGTATCATGCAGCCATAAGAGGGTTATGAGGCGCCAGTTTCCTCTGCTGGCTTTCCGTTTCGAGCCCGCGCTTGTGCTTGGGGACCTTGTGCACGCAGGGCTGGAGTCCCTACTAGCGGGAGACGATGGATGGGGAGCCGAAGT
>JAMOSW010000106.1 GCA_027062725.1 Pyrodictiaceae archaeon
GATACCCCGCCCATATCGCCCCAGGCGCCCCAGTTTATCCCCCGCGTGGCCGGGCTCGTGAGGAACGCGGACGCGGTCCTCGTGGTCGTGTCGCTGGAGGATGACCCCCTCGAGCAGTACCGGATGATGCGCGACATACTGGCGGAGCACGGCGTGTTCATAGAGAGACCCAGGGGCACCGTGAGGGTCGAGAAGGGCGGGGAGCACGGAGTCCAGGTGCTCGGCACAGGCCACATAGTGGACGGCACCGTGAAGGACGTGGAGAGGCTCCTCGCCAGGTACCGGGTGTACCGCGCGAGGGTCTACATCGAGGGCGAGGTGACCCTGGAGGACATAGAGATGGCGCTGCTGAGGAGCAGCGTCTACCGGCCCGCGATAGTGCTCGCGAACAAGGCGGACGTGCCGGGCGCGCGGGAGAGGTACAGGAGGCTCTACGAGTACCTCGCCAAGAGGAGGGATAAGGGGGTCTGGCTCCTCCCCGTCTCCGCCAGGACCGGGCTCAACCTCGACAGGCTGGGGGAGCTGCTCTTCCGCCGCCTCGGCATAATAAGGGTCTACACGAAGAAGCCCAACTCCGAGCCCAGCCGGACCCCCGTCGTGCTCCCCAAGGGCGCCACGGTGAGGGACCTGGCGGAACACATCCACAGCGACATGATAGAGTACTTCCAGTACGCCAAGGTCTGGGGCCCCTCCGCGAAGTACCCCGGCGAGCGCGTCGGCCTAGACCACGTCCTAGAGGACGGCGACATCGTCGAGATACACTCCAAGCGCTGAGAGGGACGCGGGGCGACATAGCCGCTACACGTGCAGGCCGTGGACACGTGGGGCCGCTGCTAAGACCGGCCACCGCTCTCCCTCTGCGGCGAGCCGCCGTGCCGCTCTCGGACCATGCGCGGGCTGTGCTCGCGCGCTCTCACTCCTCTACATAGTCCTCACGCCGGCGCTGGCCGCCGCAGCCGCCCCACCGGCCATCACGGAGGGTAGGGTCAGGGCGGTCCTCCTCGAGCTCCCCCCGTGGCTGCGCGACGAGCCCTTCGCCGTGGCGCTGCTTACGCCGCATGGGCCTGTCCCGCTGCCTGCCGTCCCGACGCCGCTCGAGAAGCTGGGGCGCCGGCCTGCTTGGGGCCGTCTTCCGCAGGCCGGGCTCCTTGGGGCTAGCCGCCCTGTAGAGGCGGGGAGGAAGACATGGCTAGAGACAGCCGCGGCGCCGCTTCAGAGGAGGGAAAAGACTCGAAGGCTACACGGTGGCCACCTGGCCCTCCCCGGCGCCGGGCACCGCCCAGGCGCCGAGCGCCTCCGCCATCCTCGCAGCCAGGGCCTCCACCCTCTCCCTCACATCCCCCGGCAGCCGCTCCTCGTCGAGGTACAGCAGCCCGCCGCTGCCCTCCACGACTACACCGAGCCTCTTGAGCAGTCCAACCTCCTCCGCCACGTCCACCAGCGCCGGCGGCGCCTCCAACACGTCCCCCATGTAGAGCCTCTCGAGGTCCAGCACAAGGCCGTGGAGGCTCACGGGGCCGAGGAGGAGCCTGGCCACCACCGCGTCACGGAGCACGCTGAGCTGGTGCCCCACACGGGGGTCCAACAGGTAGTCCACAGTACCCACCCGCCACGCCCTATTCACCCAGTATAGAAGCCTGGCATGGAGAAGCCTGGAAGACCCTGCGGCGTAGTGCCACACGGAGAACACCAAGCCCCGCCAGGACACGCCTGGAAATGCTAATACAGAGGTATAGGGCCCGGAAGGGCATCAACGGAATACGGCTTAGAGGGGTGCTAGCACCGTTCCCTCTCTGGGCCCCCGGGGGCCGACACTCCATGGGCATAGCGGATAGGCTGATAGAGGAGCTGAGGAGCGACGGGGAGAAGAGGAGGGAGCTGGCTAGGCTCCTCGTACCCGAGGTGTACAGTGACAAGGATCTCCGCGTCGCTACGCTAAACGCGCTCTACAGCGAGGTAGCCACGAGAGACGACATAGAAGCCTTGAAAAGCGACCTCAGACGCGACATAGAGCGCCTAGAGGCCCGCATCAAGGACGTTGAGCAGCGCATAGACAGCCTACTCAAATGGGTCATAGGCCTCCTCGCAACAATGTGGGCCACGCTCATCGCCACACTCCTAGCAACAACACTCCGCTAAGCCCTCCCACCACGTGGGTTCCCCGAACAGCTTGGGAGCAGGAATTGACGGTCTGGCAGCTGAAGCGTACCAACAAGAAGGCTCTACCTGAGTCGAGAAGTAGTGCCACAGCCCCCCGGGACGGGGCGGAAGCGGACAAAGAGCATCGGCAGGGCCGAGTGGCTCGAACAACTAGCCGACCAGTACAAGGCCAGGCTGGACAGGCGCCCATACGTGACAGAGAGTATAGAGGGTTGGTGCGGCGGCCGGGATTTGAACCCGGGATCACCGGCTTGGGAGGCCGGCGTCCTAGTCCAGGCTAGACGACCGCCGCGCCCAGCGCCTAGGCCCGCCAGTGGCCCCCGGCCGCCATGCCGTATAGGGTTGGTTCAACAAGCCGGCGCGGGTTTATAGGCGTTGAGGCCGTAGGCTGGATTGAGGCCAAGATACGAAAGAAAAGAGTCGAGTCTGAGGCCCTGCGGCGGCCTACTGGGGCGTGTATATGGCCGCTAGGGTGGGGTAGGGCTTGGGGCCGGCGACCTCGGCTACAAAGCCTAGCTCGACGCTGCCGCCGGGCGGTATCACCGCAGTGTAGCTAGCCGGGCCGAGGATGACGCTCGTCTCGTTCGCGGCGAGCACCGTGGCGCCCCAGATGCTGACTATCCTCGAGGTCGTGTCGAGTACTAGCCTCCAGTCGGCGACCGGGGCGGTGCCCCTGTTGGTTATGACTATCTTGGCGACGTAGCCTGTGCCCCAGCTGCTCTCTATGCTGAGCTCCGCCTCTAGGCTGCCTGGGCTCGGCCTCGGGGCGGTCCAGTTGGCTACCGGCTCGCCGTTGACGAGGAGCACTACCTGCTCAACGAGGGGGCTGGCGCCGCTTGTGATGAAGCCCACCGTGGCCTGGGGGCCTTGGTTCCAGGGCTCCGGCGCCAGCACTGTGTAGCCGTCCCTGGTGCCGGCGGGCTTGGCGCCCCACGCGTCGACTATCTCAGCGCTGGTCTTGACTAGTAGCTCCCAGTTGGCGCCAGGGCTGTCAAGGCTTATGGTTACCTGGTACTGGGCGCCGCTGCCCCATGTGTTGACCAGCTCTACCGTCACGTTGCCCGTGGTTGCGCCGGGCTGCTGGCTGCTGCTGGGTGGCTCTGGCTGGGGCTGGCTCGGGGGCTGTGGGGTTGTGCCGTTGCCGGGGGCCGGGGGTGCCGGTGTCTCGTTGCCCAGCATGCTTGTCTCTGCGGGTGTTAGGTGGAAGTCGTATATGACCCAGTCCATGTGGTCGCTCGTAGTGCTTGGGCTGCCGTACTCGGTGCCTAATTCGACGTCCTCGAGGTAGAGGCTGGTGTAGTTCTCGATGCTTGTCACGCGGGCAGCCTCTCTTATGAAGGGCATGTAGGGGAGCGTCACGTTGGCCGCCTTGAGGGGCGTAGTTATCCTGAACGCTATGTACTCCCAGCCGGTGCCCACCGTGCCCTTCCAGACCTCAAAGGTCGCGTTCACGGGGGTGCCGTTGACCAGTATCGGCACTGTTATCTCGCCTATCTTGCTGCCGGCTGGCTGGAGGCCGCTCCAGTAGAGCCATATCATGAGCTCCTGCTCGCCTGGCATGACGCCGCTGCTCCTCCACTCGTCACGGGTGAGCCAGGACTCGATAGCCAGGTTCACGGGAAGCCCCTCGGCGGGCTCCAGCCGGTAGGCGACAGTCACGTAGAAGCCCTGGGCCTCGCTGAGCCGCGCAGGCAGCCTCAGCGGGCCGTCGGTAGCGTAGAGGCTGTTCCAGGGCTTGTTGCCGTACCATATCTCGGGGTAGCCATGCACCCACGCCCCCGGGTTCACCAGGACGACGTTGTCAAGCGCCATGTGGTAGACTAGGGTATGGTTGCAGTAGTAGTAGGTCTCCACAGCCTCGCCGCTCGCAGACGCTATGTTCCACGGGTTGACCTCTATCACATAGTCCGCCAGCCCGTCGCCGTC
>JAMOSW010000107.1 GCA_027062725.1 Pyrodictiaceae archaeon
ATGGAGCTCCTGCTGCTCACCGTCGAGGACGTCTCGGCGCTCGTGGCAGGGATAAACATGGGGCTCACTAGGGAGGAGATACCCGCCCTGCTCAGCATCCAGGCCAGGTAGCGCGCCGTCCCTCCCTCCGCTAGGGGCAGGGACAGTCAGGCAGCTCCATGCCCACCAGTTGTTCCAGCCTCCGCCTCCCTAGCTTCTCCGTGCCCGCGCCTGCCTCGGCCGGGGTCTTCGGCCTCTCCGCGACCAGGCGGAGCCCGTGCCCGGCCAGTATGAGGCGGAGCAGCCATTTGCCCGTGTTGAGTGGGCCCCGCAGGCACTCGACCGGGACGCTCAGGGCGGCCTCCACCGCCTCGTCGCTGAGCAGCGGGGCCCTGGCTTCGAGGCCTATGCAGCCGGCTAGCTCGAGGCCGGGGTAGCGGCCCCGCGTCGCCATCCTGATTATTGCTTCGCGGAGCTCCCGGCTGCCGAGGAGGAGCATGAAGCTGTAGCCGGCGAAGACCTCGTCGCCGCCGTCTCCTAGGAGGATGCAGCGGCATCCAGCCGCCCGGGCCTCCTCGAGGGTGCGCAGGAAAACCACGTCGTTCCGGAGCTCCACGTGGTCCCTGCGGCCCGTGCAGCGGGCGACCAGGCCCGCGCGGGAGGATATGTAGCCATTATCCACCTGGGCCTCGTGGAGCTCTATGCCCAGCACCCCGGCGACGTGGCGGGCGTAGGGGAGGTCCCTGGGGGTGCCGTGGGTGTAGTAGCTGGTGAAGCCGCGGAGCCTCTGGCCCACCAGGCGGGCTGCGAGCGCGACCACCGAGGTGTCCACGCCGCCGCTGAGGGCGATGCAGTCGCAGCCCCGGGCAGCGGCAGCCAGTGTGGACAGCACCCTCTCCGCGGCCACGCTGCAGGGCAGGGTCAGGGCGGGGCCTCACCCGTTGCCTCCTCTCTGCAGCCCCCCTGCGCCGCGGGCGCCGCGGCGGGGGCGCCTAGGGTCTCGAGGAGCTTCTCGACCGCCTCCCTGGGGCTGCGGGCGAGGAGCCTCCTGGCCGGCGCCCTCAGCATCGCCTCGGGGTCCTTCAGGCCGTGGCCGGTGAGCACCGCGACCACGGTCTCGCCGCGGCCCACTATGCCCTCCTCCAGCAGTTTGCGGAGCCCCGCTATGCTCGCCGCGGAGGCGGGCTCCACCGCGACCCCCTCGAGGCGGGCGAGGGCGAGCTGGGCCCAGACTATCTCGTCGTCGCTGACCGAGACGAACACGCCGCCGCTCTCCCTGACTGCCCGGAGCGCCTTCGGCCAGTTGACGGGCCTCCCTATCCTTATCGCGGTCGCGACCGTCTCCGGCTCGTCCACGAAGAGGGGGCGGTCAAGGCCCCTGCTCCAGGCCCTGGCGAGTGGGGCTGCGCCCTCGGCCTGGACCCCGGCGAGCCTAGGCAGCTCGTCTATGAGGCCCTCTCGGTGGAGCTCCCTGAACCCCTTCCATATCGCGGAGATGTTGCCGGCGTTGCCGACGGGCACCACGACCCAGTCCGGGACCCGGTGGCCGAGCTGCTCCACTATCTCGTAGGCGAGGGTCTTCTGGCCCTCCAGCCTCCAGGGGTTGAAGCTGTTCAGCGGGTAGAGCCTGGGGTCCTCCTCCACGGCCCTCATGACGGCGGCTAGGGCGTCGTCGAAGCTCCCCTGTATCTCTATCACCGTGGCGCCGTAGAGGATGCTCTGCCCCAGTTTGCCCAGCGCCGTCTTCCCCTGAGGCACCACGACCACGCTGCGCAGCCCCGCCCTCGCGGCATAGGCGGAGACGCTGGCAGCCGTGTTCCCCGTGCTCGCGACCACCACAGCCCTGGCGCCCGCCTCCCTGGCTAGGGTCACCGCGACCGTCATGCCCCTGTCCTTGAAGCTCCCGGTCGGGTTCTGGCCCTCGTGCTTAGCGTAGAGCCTGCCACCGTGCCCTATCCTCTCGGCGAGCCTGGGCAGCGCGACGAGCGGCGTACCCCCCTCACCCATGGTCACCGCCGCGGCGCCCCGCGGGGCCGGCAGCAGCTCCCGGTACCGCCAGACCCCGGGCGGCCTCCTCTCCCAGAGGCTCCAGGAGAGCCCTCTGCGGGGCCGGACCTGGACCTCGAGAAGGCCGCCGCAGCGTGGGCACCGGGTGAGCCTAGGGTGTGGGGGGTACTCGGCGCCGCAGGAGATGCAGCGGAGGCTCACATCCTGCTCGAACTCAAATCCAAGCAGATCACTCTCCCCACGCTCTAGCATCGCGTATCCAAGCTCCCACGCCAAGCCCACCACGCGCCTGGGGTCCAGGCTATAAGCGTTGCTCGGCCACAGATGCGGGGATACAGCTAACTACTACGATAACAGCGACACCTTTTCAACGAAACACACATAACTAAACAGCACGCAATACTATCATGAAAGATAATTAGGGACGTGGATTCTGGCCAGGGTGCAGAGCCGTGAACACTAGGCTCCTCGCCGCGGGGGTCGTCGTCATCGTCGCCGTTGCCGCCGCCGTAATCCTCCTAGCCGGGAGGGGCGGGGAAGCCACGCCAGCAGCTGCGGCGAAGCTGCCGGAGCTCACCGGCAGCCTCGAGAAGGACGCGGTGGCGCTCGCAAAGTACCTGGCGGACCAGGGGATACACCGTGTCCGCTTCACCGTCTGGGGCGCCGGCGACCCCAACAGCGTGCTCCGTACCCTCGCCGTCGTCGAGGCAGCCCATAGGCTCAACAAGCTGTTCCGGGAGAACGGCGTAAACCTGACGATAGCCGTAGAGCAGAACTTCAAGAGAGGCGGCGGCGACGAGCTCGCAGACACTTTCGCCAAGAGCTTCCAGAGCGGCCAGAACCCCGACATAATGGCTAACAGCTACAAACACATCGCCAGGTTCGCCGAGGAGGGCTACCTGCTCGACATAACACACTACGTTGAGAAGTACATGGATACCGAGCTCTCGGACTACTACCGCAACCTCCTCGACGCGGTGAAGTACAAGGGCAAGTACTGGGGCCTCCCGCAGGATACGGAGGCGAGGCCCCTCTACTGGGACCGCAAGGTGGCAACATGCGTCAAGGAGAAGACCGGAGAGGACATACTCGCCGACCTCTACGCCAGAGTTGAGCGGGGAGAAGTGACCTGGCACGACGTGTACCGCTACGCGAAGACGGCAGTGGAGAACGGGTGCAGCCAGTGGGGCGTGCTGCACCGGAAGGGCAGCGCCCACCCCGACCTGGTCCAGTTCATCTACGCGTTCGGCGGTAGGCTCGAGGACCGGGAGACAGGCAAGCTCGTCCTCGACGTCCCCGCGGTCTACAAGTGGCTCTACGTCGAGTGGCGCATGGCCCGCGACAAGCTCATACCCAGCGACATGATGAGCTGGGACTGGGCCAAGCAGATACACCCCGCGGTGGTGTGCGACAAGACCCTCATCTGGATAGGCGGCACCTGGCACTGGACGGAGTGGCAGACTAAGCCCTACTGCAACGGCCGGCCACTGACCGCGGAGGAGGTCAAGGAGAAGTTCTACTTCACGCTCTTCCCCGCCGGCGACCCCGGCGACAAGCCGGTGACGCTCAGCCAGCCCTTCGTCTGGCTCATAGCCAGCAACGCGGGCAAGGATAACCCCAGGTACGAGGAGCTCAAGGAGGCGTATCACCGGCTGGCCTTCATCCTTGTGGTGAAGGCGAACGACCCCGACCTGGTCGCGATACACAGCATAATAAGCGCCCATCTCCCGATAAGGGAGAAGGCTGCCGAGCTCATAGCTGACAAGCAGTGGGTCGAGAAGCTCGCGGAGATGCAGGTAGACCTCAGCTCCGACGTGGCGAACGCGATAAGGGACATCGTCGAGAAGACAGTTAACCCGATCAACGTCGAGTTCCTGGCCGAGGCTAGCAGGCTGCTCAAGTACACCCACTTGACGCCGGTGCACCCGCTCTACCCCAAGCTCGCCGACATCTTCCGCGACGCGGTAGACAAGGTGCTCCGGGGAGAGATGGAGCCGCGGCAGGCGATAGACTACATCAAGCA
>JAMOSW010000108.1 GCA_027062725.1 Pyrodictiaceae archaeon
CCAACGACGCCCTCGACCATCATCTGGGCGCCGATGGCCATTATGAATAGACCGATTATCCTGATAGTGACGCTTAGGAAGGTCTTGTTGATGGACTTCATCATGTAGAGGGCTACGAACATCGAGATGGCAACTATAGCTATCGCTATGGCCGTTGCGGAGAGGGAAACGAGGTAGCCGTACTCAGCGGTGAGGGTTATAACGGCAGTGATGGAAGCCGGGCCGGCTATGAGGGGCATCGCTACGGGGACGGCGGCCAGAGCTAGTATGTCGCGCTCCCTCTTCAGCGTGAACATCCCACCGCCTTCTAAAGCCTCAAGACCTATCTTGAAGAGGACGAAGCCCCCGGCAACTTTCAGGGCGTTTATGTCGATGTGGAAGATCTCCTGGAGAATTATCTGACCCGCCACAGCGAAGCTCGCCAGGAGGAGAAAGCCTATCAGGTTGGCCCTTATGATTAAGGCCTTTATGTCCTCTATGTGGAAGTCCTCGCGGAGGAAGGTAACGAGGAGTATCTTGTCGCTTGGGTCGATCATGATGAGCATCAGCAGTGCCGAGCTGAGTATCGTTGAGAGCTCGCTCATGCTGGAAGCTGGGGAAAGCGATTTAAAAACCTATGCCAACCCAGGGCGAGCGATGACGAGACCGGCACTGGCTGAGCCGTGATGAGCACTCGGTTGGCCGAGCTACCTCGAATAGAGCCACTTGAGCAGGGGTGGCGTTATCACCGTCGTAACGAACACCATGAGGATCGCCACCGTCAGGGCGTCGGGGCCTATTATCCCGCTCTCCATAGCAACCGCGAGCATTGCCAGCTCAACACCCATCCTCGGAATCATCCCGACGCCTATCATGAGGGAGGAGCCCCAGTCGAAGCCAGCCAGCCTGGCGCCGAGGCCACAGCCGACTATTTTGCTGAAAACTGCCGCTAGGGTGTAGAGAACCGCGAAGAGGCCCGCGTGGAGGATGTAGCTCAACTCTATCCTCATCCCGACCTCGACGAAGAAGAGCGGGATGAAGAGGGAGTAGCCGAGGACGTTCATGTGGTCCATTATCGTCTTCTTTTTGGAGCTCTGGCCGAGGGCGA
>JAMOSW010000109.1 GCA_027062725.1 Pyrodictiaceae archaeon
TGACGCTCTCTTTTACGTCAACGAAGTACTTGACAGCATTGCGTATATCCTCGGCTGTCACCTTTGTCCTGCCGGCTCTCTCAGCGAGTATCCTTGCAGGCTCCATCAGCTGTATCGCGTACCTCAGGCTGCGCTCACTGCCTATACGAGTCAGCTCCTCCAGCGCCTCTTCGGTCAGCGGTATGTCCTCTTCGTCGGCCCTTATCCGGAGTATCTCCTTTATCTCTTCGGGCTTGTATGGCCTCGTTCTTATTATGAGCATTCTGTCTATGAGATCAAGCGGCATGCCATGAGGTGCCTCTATGTCTGTTCCACGTATCTTCGTTATACCGCGGTTCGTAGCGAGTATCAGTATCGGGACCAGCTCACTCTCCTCCAGCGCCCGGGTGAGGAAGCTAAATGCCTCTATGTCCAACATGTGCGCATCATCTATGAAGAGCACGCCGGGCACAAGCTCTGCCTTACCGCTCTCTATAAGCTTCTTTACCTCTTCGTCAACCCTCTGCCGTACCTCAGACGGTATCTCCTTAGAGACCGGCATACCGAGTATGCTGTAGGCAGCTGCACGCTGAGCAGCATAGGCCACGTCAAGGTCATGTAGCCTTACTGTGTACACTATTTCCTTCTCCTTCTTCACTGGTCCCTCCGGCGCCTCCACGCATCTCGTCAACGATATGTCATAACGGCGCTCCTTCTCTGAGCAGACACGGCCTAGTTTGTGTACTTCGCCGGTTTTTGCATCGATCCATATCACGTCGCCACGGCGCACCCTCAGCTGCAGCAACTGGATCGCTATCTCCTCGCCTACCCGGAGAGCTGCCTCGTCGTCAGCCGTCTCGAGAACTATCTCTGCCTCTCTCGGGATTTTCATATACGGATTGAATGGATGCTTGACATAACCGATCCGTATCTTCTTGACTACACCCTCATATACTAGCCTTTTCTCTCTGAAGCGTACTCCTATCGCTTTTCGTAGCGCCTGGGTTAGGAGCTCGCTCTTACGCAGCTCTGTGCTGTATATCTCTGAGCCACTCATCGCTACAAATGGTGTATCCTCGCCGAGCTCTCTGGCTATGCCGACCGCTATTGCGGTCTTGCCGGTGCCGCTTGGGCCCACTATGAGTATGCCGCGGCCGGCCATCTTGCCTTCCTTTATCATCTGCACTGCTATGCCGGCAGCCTCTCTAGCTTCCTGCTGGCCCACAAGACCGTCGCCAATGAATTTCGCACGGCCCTTCTCGTCTAGGCCCAGACCCCTTATGTGGCTGTGTGCGCTGACCCTCTTTAGCTGCTTTACAGGCTTTATCTCCTCTATCGCTGCCATATGCTCACCCATCATAAGGCCCCTACATCAAATGCTCTTCTACAAAAACTTTGCGCCCAGAAAAGGTCTGTACATTTGTATGATAGATTAGTGACCGCTTGCGAGAGAAGGGGCTCGTTGCGGCGAAACGCTCCTCACCGCCCCGGGCCTTAGGGGCTCAGACACTGGCGGTCAACTCATCGCCTCTCCTGGACTAGCCTCCTTGCAGCCTGTACTATCTCGGCTGCCCTGGCCACGCCTAGGCCAGGCACCTTGGCGGCAAGCTCCTCCGGCGACGCCCTGGCCACGCTATGTAAGTCCATGAACCCTGCCCGGTTGAGAAGTCGGGCACGTACGCGGCCTATATGGGGCAGCTTGACTAGCTCCACGACATCTTCTCGCACACCATGCTTAACCATTGTCTCTAGTAAGGAGAGCCAATGGGCAGCAGGATGCTTCGTCTCGGCTGCGAGCTGCTGCATAGAGTAAACGAGCCATGCAGCAGCCTCGGTCACGGCGCGGAAGTCGCCAGGGTCAATACCGTACTTAGCTAGGATCTCGTCCTCGGGGGTCTCCATTATCCAGTCGACGAGGACATCGACGGTGTAGAGGGCTTGGGCCGCGAGCGCTATCGATGCCGCATCCAGCTCGCTGTACGTGTCGTAGCCCAGCCCCTCAAGGTACTCCTCGGCCTCGGCCTCTAAGTGGAGCATGAGTCTCCTTGGAGGTCTCACTAGGACCGAGTCCGTATTCCAAATGGCTATAAAGAGGGCATCGTGGAGAGCCATTCGCTTCGTCCTTATCCTTGAGAGCCCGCGGAGCATTGTCTTTGCAGTTAATGGGTCTATGTAGAGCTCTGCTACGCGTCGGCCTAGAGAGGTCGCCTCTACGGTGCCCGACCCACTAGCCACTAGGCCTATATCCTCTAGGAGTCTTATTGTCTTCTCTATGTGGGCATCCGGCAATCCATATGTTTTCGCGTAGAGCGTGTTTTCGAAGACCTTCTTGACGCCGCCTCTGCCCCCTACACCGCTCGCTACGACAGCTAGCACCTGGCTACGGAGGGCCTTCTCTGAGACCAGCTTGGATAGGACTGGCTCGGGCGAGCCGTGGATGTAGGCCTGGAGCGCGTGGAGTGCCTGACGTCTATCCCTAGCGACTATGACAGCCTCTCCCTCCCTGTCAAGCCCTGGTCTGCCGGCTCTCCCAGCAAGCTGCTTATACTCCGCCACAGTTATCGGGGTACTCTTCCCGCCACTATACCGGTACATGCTGTCAACGACAACACGCCTAGCCGGCAGGTTCACGCCGGCCGCGAGAGTCGGCGTCGCAACAAGGACGCGGAGTACACGTCTACGGAATGCGTTCTCAACCGCTTCCCGCTGGTAGGCAGCGAGGCCTGCATGGTGGAATCCCACGCCATATGCAGCCAGCCTGTGGAGGAGCCGGTTCAGCTCACGGTGTTCCGACCTCTCAAGGAGCCCCCCGAGAGGGTTATCCTCCGGAGCGAGTAGTCGGCGCAGCTCAAGCCGCGTAGTGGCCAACTCGGCTAGTCTACTGGCCAGCTCTACCGCCTTCCTTCTCCTATTGACGAATATGAGGGCCTGCCCGCCCTCGGCTACGGCGTCGAGGGCGACGTCAAGGCTCGCTGTGCCCGTGTAGCGGGCTATGCGCTGCTCGCTGCCATCGTCCCATGTTATCCGGGACCCGTAGGCAACGCCTTCGCGTAGAGGCACTGGCCTCCAGTCGCTGACCACGAGCTCGGCGCCAAGCCACTCGGCAAGCTCTTCTGCGTTCGGTATAGTCGCACTCATAGCTACCACTTGAAGGTCTTCAGACATGGTCTTCAGCCTAGCTATTACCGTCTCCAGCACAGGGCCACGCCTCGAGTCGCCTACATAGTGTGCCTCGTCGACAACCACAAGGTCCACATCGTTCAACCAGGCAACCCTATGGCGTAGGAGCGAGTCCAGCTTCTCGTAAGTTACGAGGACAGCGTTAGCATCCGCGAGCCATGGCTCAGTACGGTCATAGTCGCCAGTAGCCACCGCGACCCGGCCGCCGAGAGGCTCAAGGAGGCGGCGCCACTCGACCGCACGCTCATAGACAAGGCTCCTCAGGGGAGCTAGGTAGACAGCCCGTCCGCCCGAGGCCACAACACGCGCCGCCGCAAGCAGAGCTATGAGGCTCTTGCCGGAGCCCGTCGGCGAAGATACCACGAGGCTCCTCCCGTCTAGGAGCCCCTTCTTCACAGCCTCTACTTGTGGAGGGAAAAGCTCCCTAATACCCATCTCCGCCAGAAGCTCCCTAAGCCTGCCGGGAAGCGGCAGCTCATCCACACTAACCTGCTCCATGACGCTGCTCATCCTCTACCTCCACCGCTGCGCCGGCCTACAGGACAAGGGGGCTCGGTCGCCGCTGAATCCTCCTCCGTCACCCCACGAGCCCCTCCTCGTGGGAGGGGCACAGGGTCCCGGGAACCGGGGTTTTCGCCACAGCCCCCGGCTGGAACTCGCCGAGCAGGGCCGGCAGCTATTACGTTATGGCTGACAGTTGTCGTGGCTCTGCAGCGGACGACGGTAGAGACGCTGCTGCATAAACTTCCTGTATATCCTACTTCCTGCGAGCCTCAGGGAGATCTTCTCGTTAAGCATGACATGTATTTCCCAGCTGCGGAGGGCGGGGCACATGTAGCAGCCTATCCTATAGAAGCCCGCCTCATACATGGGGTTAAGGGGTAGGCCGCGAGAGAGTATGTAGAGCTGGACATGCGCTCCTCCCCAGAGCTTGAGCGGGGCCGCAGCGACCGTGCCCGCCGGGCCCTCTCGTACTGGGGGGCGGTCGCTGCGACGTGGCGACTCCGCATCACGGTCTCCTATCACCACGAGCGTCCTGCCTTCCGCGAGCTCAGCTATCTTCCTCTCTATCGCCTCGATCTTCATGCCGGTGCACCAGCGGTTACTGTGGCTTGGAAGCGGGGCGCCCCTGGAGAGGGCCTCGTCAAGCCCCGCATATGCGACTTCGAGCCTCACTCCCAGCTTGCGCGCCACTTCCTCCACGTAACGCCTTGTTGCGGGAAACTCTGTGCCCGTGTCGCCAAAGACCGCCACCACGCGCCTTCTGCCATAAGCCTCCAGGGCTAGGAGGAGGGCCGCCGTGCTATCCTTACCGCCACTCCAGGGAACTATGACGCGCTCGAACTCGCCGAGCCCTCTTAGCAGGGCTTTGCTGGCCCGCACGAACGCCTCCACGATGTCGCGGTTGGCCTCTACTAGATTATCCAGCTCTACGTCCAAGGGCTTACCGTCGCCTAGCTCTGCCTTTGGGCGTATGCCGACATCCTCTATCCAGAGCCTGGCGCGGATACGTGGCCCGTTGTAGACGTTGTGCACGCCGCCATGGAGCCGGAGTATCAGGGGGTTCTTTCCAACCCTGGCCCCGACGAGCCTCTCTACATGTTTATTGAGCCTTCCGATTCCAATGAAGTTGTCAAAGCCTACATCGACTTCGTAGCCCTCTAGGCGGCTACCTCTCCCCCATTCGAGCCTATAGGCGCGGCCGTCCCAGCTGGCAGCCAGCCGAAGCCTTGCACGTGCACGCAATGTCTCAACATAGAGCTGTTCAAGCCTAGCATTTCGAATCCTAGCCTTCGGCACAACATGGACAACTGCGTTCGGAGGAAGCATGCGTTGTAGAGCCTCAGCCTTCCCAGCATCCTCGCGGCCGAGCAGGATTATGTAGAAGCTCTCCCCATCTATGAGAGAATCCAACTCCTTCGCCATAGCGTCAAGGCTGCGCGCACCACGCAGAGTGGCTACCCTGACACCCCAGCCCCCATAGAACCTCGCAACCATCGACCTCGTGGCGTCCGCGTCGCGCTTGCTGCGGACAACTATCGTGAACACAACGGCTCAGCCCCATACAGCACGCGGCCACCGCGCTCAGGCCACCCAGCCCCTACTCCGCTCGGCGGATAGCTGTAGCCTAGGGAGCGCGAGGTGGAGGGTTATTCTGACTGGCGTCCACAGAAACTAGCCATGGCGGCCACGTCCGCCATAACATAAGGGGGTCCAGTCTGCACCCCACCATCCACCAGGAGGCACGTGATGAGGGGTTGAGTCGCCGACGCCGGAGGAGGTGGGGAGACCGCCCCCTGCACGGCTGAACATTCTGCAACTGCAGCCGCTTACAGAGGGGTGCCATATTGACTGAACTATATCCTCTCCTCGGAGCTAATGGGCGGCTTAAGGGCGTGGTGGGGACTGGAGGCGACGCCACCAAGCTGTGTACTGTGGACGGCAACTGCAGGTACTACCTATGGATGACCGCCCTGGAGGCTTGGGATGTTACCGGGCTGCTGGGGCCGCGCGGCACACTGGAGCTGAGAGGGCCTGGTGGCAGGGGGTTCGCTCCCGTCGCCTCGTGGGTGCTGTCAGCACCATACGTGCATGCCAGGAGCGTTGGGGACATCGAGGAGTATGCGGCGTACCTTGCCCGCTTGGTTGGCCGGGAGCTGCGGGGCCGGAGGGTGCTGCTCGGCTTTAGTGGCGGGAAGGACTCTGTGGCGGCACTCCTTGTCCTCCTGGCTCTCCGCGACCGTGTTGGGTTTAGGCTTCATGTGCTCTACGTGCATATACCGTTTCTTGAGCATGAACGCAACATCGACTTCGTTAACCGTGTCGCCACGAAGCTTGGAGTAGACATAGACATCGTAGAGGCCCCTAGGAGGGACATGAAGACGCTCCTGAAGTGGAAGGGTATGCCACGGCGGGGGTATAGGTTCTGCACAGTCTACAAGGCGAAGCCCATGAGGAGGCTCCGGAAGGAGGATCCTCGCCTAGTGGAGGTTATCGGCGACAGACTTACGGAGTCGCCCAAGAGGTTCGAAAAGCTCTCTAAGGCGGCCGCGGCCAGAGCGGTACTCGTCGGCCGCAAGTTTAGGCCAACATACCTTTTCACACTGCTCGACGTCGTCACGGCTGTCAGGCGGGCAGGCCTTGTCCACCCCGACTACCTAGCTGGGCTGCCGCGGGTCGCCTGCAGTCTCTGCCCTTACCGTGCCCTCTACGAGTTTAGCGTTGACCCCGCCGCCCACGAGCTTGAAGGCATGGAGCTCGTCTCTAGGGTCCTCGAGAAGATGTGGACAAAATGGTACAGCTGGACAAGCTTCGAGGTGTTCCGGGAACAGCGCCTCTGGAGGTTCTCCGCGCTTGCTGCAAAGCCCCTACTCTACCTCAAGCAGCTACTCGTCGAGAAACAGCCGAAAGCGGGCGCCGTCACAGCCCGCTCCGTGGCAGAGGCCTACCGGAAGATCTGGACCGGGCCCTTACCTCGGGCGCCGCTGCTGCGAAGCCCCTGGCTCGCGGGTGAGATAGCGCTCCGCGCCTCCGCGCATCGGCTACCCGTAGCTCTTCCTCGCGAGGAAGAGATAGAGGAAGAGGACTGTGAGTGTTAGCAGCAAAGTAAGCCCATACGAGGCGAGTGTGGCTGCCGCGCAGAGCGACGCATACTTGAGGCCACTGAACCCCATGTACGAGGCAACCAGGTACATGAGGGGAGCCGTGTGGTGGAAGCCTTCCGCGCCCCCGAGCCCCCCTATGGTCACTGAGAGGCTGACCTCGCCTGCAATGCTGAGCGACGTGTACAGTAACGGTGCAGCCAGCTGTGGGAGAAGCAGGGGCATAACAGTGGCCGCGTAGGCTTTGACTGTGCCGGCGCCCAGTCCCCGGGCAGCCTCGTATAGGCTGGCTGGCACTGCGCGGGTGGCTGCCTCCGCTGCGTGGTAGAGGAGAGGGCTGCGGCGCGCGTAGTAGCCCAGCAGGAGGAGCGGGAGGGGGCTGCGGAGAGGGTCCAGAGGAGACCCCGTGCCTGCATATGCGAGGTATAGTCCGTATGCGACTACTATGCCGGGCAACAGTATCGGCACCGTATAGGCTAGCCTCTGGGCCGCAGCGGCTAAGCCCTCCTCGAGGCGCGCTGACCAGGCCGCATAGACTACCACAGCCAGCATAATGCCCGCGAGGGCTGCGGCGTATATAGCGCTGTTTAATGCCGCGCGAAGCAGGTCAGGATGGACAAGCAAGCTACGCCATGGCTCGAGGCCCAGCCTGGGCAGGGGGCTGCGTAGCCACTCGTCCGTAAACGCATAGAGTACAGAGAGTACGCGGAGCGAGGCCACCGGCCCTAAGAGGACGGCCGAGGCGATAGCCTCGCGGAGCCCGCCTTGGCGTAGCGGCCTGGTTCTGCCTGCTGCAGCAATCTGCTCCATGAGCCTAGGGTACAGTAGCAGACCGGCTAGTATCAGGGGTGTCGAGGCAAGCAACATGAGGAGACTGTATCCGAGTCCCTGGCTGCTTATCGCGCCGGTCGCTGTGGACACGAAGTACCTGTAGGCACGGTAGGAGAGGAGACTCCTAGCCAGGGGATCGTCCGAGAACACTAGCGGGCCGCTCACGTCGTCGAGTGCCAGCACCGCTGTGAAAACAAGGGACACGTAGATGGCTGGCCTCGAGAGTACGGCCAGGAGCTTGGCTAGGGTGGCGCCACGCGCACCAAGCTGTACCGCTGCCTCAACCTCCTCTCGCGGCACGCCAAGCATGTAGGGCGCGACTATGGCGACCGCGTAGGGGGTGGCTGCTAGCACCTCGTAGAAAGCCACGCCGGCAAGGCCCCGCGGCACCACAACCACCGGGAAATGCATGTTAGCGAAAAAGGCGGGCAGACCATAGTCCAGGCTCAGCACGCGCTTGACAACATAAGCGTCCACGAAGGGGAAGCTTAGCATGGAGACCGGCAGAAGAGCCGCCATGACGAGCCGGGCGGATGCGTAAAGGTAGGAGAGGACAGATACTGCCACAGCTAGGGCGGTCGCTGATATTGCGGCAAAAGCTGCAACAAGTAGACTGTTCCACAAGGCTCCAAGGCTGAAGCCTTCAACAACAAGTATCCTTGTGCCGTCCCTAAAAACCATGTAGAAGGGTTCGCCTGGGCCGCCGGCCGGTGAAAGGACGCCAGGCTCTCGCAGCACTAGGAGGAGACTGCCTAGCGGCGAAAAAGAGGCGAGACCGTAAACGGCGGAGGCTAAGACGAACAGTACAGGCAGAGACGCGGTGAAGGCCACTAGAAGGGGCCCGGTCTTGTGGCGCACCAAGTTCCTGCCGTCCCCGCCGCGCGGCCTTAGCCTTCACTGAGGCTCTTCAGCACCTCCTCGTAGCGGTCAATAGCGGCCGCCTTGACGGCGTTGTAGAAGCTCTGCCTATCCTGGGGGTTGGCGAGCCTCTCGTTTATGCTCGCCGCGTAATCGTAGGTGAAGACCACGTTCTTGCCGCTCCAAGGGTCTTTTATTTCGAGGGGCCTACCCAGGCGCAGCAGTACATCCTCGGCTTTTTCGCGGCTTATGCGGCCTTCTTCGAGCAGCTGAGCTATCCTACGCCCTATCTGCTTGAGCAGCGCGTTTGTGTCTGGATCCGCTATTGCTGCCTCGAAGTAGGTCACTACAGCTCTGTCTACTTTCTCTGCTATGCTACGGTTGTAGCTGAGTATATTGCCCTTTAGCTGGCTATATACTCTCTCGACCCAGTCTATCCCCTTGACCGGCCTCACGGGTATATAGTAGTACAGCCTTGCGAGCGTGCGCTGCCCCTCGTCGCTGAGAAGCCATTCTATGAAGGCCTCCATAGCTCTCTTATGGGGTGCCTTTGCTGCCACCGCCGCGGGGCTTATGTAGAGTATGCCCTCACCTCTTGGTATCTTGAATACCGCCGCCCCGTTGCTCATCTTCTCCGCCTCTATCCCGTAGCCAATGTAGGCCGGCGCGACCGCAACGAGGCCCTCGGCCGCCTCGTCACGTGCCCTCTCCGAGCTATCAACGATAGATGCCTCGAGCCCAATGACTGCCAGCAACTGCCAGCCCTTCTCCCAGCCGTAGCGCTGGAGTATCCCGTGCAGCGTAGTCCGCGAAGTGCCACTCATGCTGGGCCTCGGCCAGGACACCGTGTCGACGCCGGACGCTAGAGGCTCCACATAGGCCGGGTCAAGAAGGCTCCCCCACTTCTCCGGCTCCGGCAGACCATGCTTATCAAGGAACGCCTTGTTCACTATAAAGCCATATACCGCCTGTCCCACCGCAACCCAGCATATCTTCCCGTCACGCTCACCCCTTAGGCTAGGGGGCACCTGGTTCACCAGCTGCAGGAGCCTCCTAGACTCGATTGGGGCGAAGGCGCCTTCGCGGCAAAGCTGGTCGTAGACAAGCTTCTCGCCTATCACAAAGCCGTCTACCTGGCCGCTTAGGGCTAGCTGCTTCCACTGGGCGTAGCTAACCTTCCTGAACTCGATATCACGTATCCCATACTCTCTGGCTATGCTGGAGTTGAGGAACGCTGCCTTAAGCTCTCTCTGCTCTTCCGGCGAAAGCCTAGTCACGATAACTAGAGTGACCTGCTTAGCCTTGGCGGCCCCATTGCCCGCAACACCTAGGAAATAGAATGCCGCAAACCCGGCAACGAGTATTACCGCCAACGCAACGACAAGGGCCGCTACCCTCTTAGCAACCGCCTCCGGCATGACGCGCCCCCTCTCAGCTATGGACCTGGACCGCTATACTGCTTCAACGTGACGGAGCCCCAGGCCACGCCTATCCCCTCGTGGAGGGAACGTGCCTCACTTGCGCCGAGCCCCCTGGGGCTCCATTACACGGCCTGGCCCCAGCCGGTACTTCGGCTTAAAATTCTGCCCGGGGGTGCGCGCTTCCTACATTTACGGCGCCGGGATACGCCGCCACATACGTGGAGACTATGGAGAGGGTGCTGTCTACATGGGGAGCCGTGTCGGCGAGGACATCCTGGAGCCGCCCGAGGCCTGGGCACGAGGTTTCCTTGAGTACGTTGGGGCGAGGTTGCAGGCAGTCGGCTTCCGGGGGCTTGAGCCGCCTTATTCGCTTGTCTACTCGGCCTTAGCGGCTGGCCACCTCACGGGCCTGGACTACTTCTATGAGTATGCCATAGAAGCATACTATGAGCTCATGGATGTGGCTGAGGAGGCCAGGCCGCTCGCCGAGCCAAGATGGGCAAGGCTCCTCCCCTACCTCGATGAGGATGCGGAGGCACTGGCCGCTTTCGAGGAGCGGCTAGCGGACAGCAAGACGGTACTATGCGCCGAGCCCGTCCTGGCGGCCGCGCTGCTCGGGCTAGCTGCCGGGAAGCGGCCGAGCCGCCGCTGGTATAGCGCCGGCTTCACAGGGAGGCCAGGCTCATACCCCCTTCTTGCGAGGCGCGGAGACCGCAAGTGCCGCATACTGGTGCCATCGCCTATCTACGTCCTGGCCATTGCCGCTCTTGAGCGGCTCGGCCTCAAGGGGCCCGGCGTCTTGGAGGCCGCCGTACCCGACCCCGCCATGTTCCGCAAGACTGTTTTCGACGCAAAGGTTCCCTATGAAGAGCTTTCGAGCTGGCTACGGAGGCTTGCAGAGGACTGGGCCAGGAAGAGCCTCGAGGTAGATGACCCATGCAGCGAAGAGAACTCGCTTAAAATCAGATATAGGTTTGATGGTGTACTTGAGGCTGAGTTTACCTATCTTTGCTAAGCGCGTGGCGCTACAGTGACTCCGCCTAGACGGATCCAGGGCAGCTGTATGCCGGGGTATGGCTTCTCGAGCCACTTGCCGACAGCCTCAACTTTCTCCCGCAGCTCTTGATACATGTTGCCGCTGACAACGAGCCCTGGTACCCAGCCGCGCGGCTCGCCGTTCTCATAGAGTATCGCTGGGTTCGCGAGCACACTGTACTCGCCCGTCTCCGGGCTCGCTGTGTGCGCGCCCTGAACCTGGTAGACCACTATCACACGGCCTTCAAGCAGTTCTTCAGGCGCGGCGTCGCCCTCGCCTAGGATGACGTTTGTGAAGCCTACGCTGGGCCTGCTGGCGTAGCCCGCGCGTACCGCGTTGCCAGTACTCTCATAGCCGGCGCGGCGCCCCCAGTAGGTGTCATAGACGAAGCTACGGAGGATACCCTCCTCGACAAGTACCGTCCTCCTCGTGGCTACACCTTCGCCGTCGAAACGCCAGGACGCGTCCCCTCCCTTCAACGCTCCATCGTCAACAATTGTTATCTTCTCGCTGAGGACCTGCTGCCCTATCTTGTTGCGGAAGTAGCTCCTCCCACGTACAGCCATGTCGCCGCGCAGCGAGAAGAGCACTGTCTCCTCAAGCAGCTCCGCGAGCGCCTGCGGCGCATAGACGACTGTGTACCTGCCCGGGCTGGGCTGCTCTGCCCTCCTGGTCGCGAGCCTCGACAGCTCTATGGCGCGCTCGGCCACCCTCTCAACACTCGGCATCGTAACCCTGCTACTGTCGAACACGAAGACCGCAGGAGTAGTGACACCCTCACGACTTATCGTTGTCGATACCATAACTGACGCGTAGGTACCCGCATCAACCTGATACACACCGTTGCTGTTAGCGATCGCACGTTCAACAACACTAGCTCCTATCCTAGCACGCGACAGCAGGACACCCTCTTCCCGGTAGCCCTCGACAAAGCCTATCAATGACTTCGCCTCGTCGAGCAAGGCCTCTGGCGTGACCCGGGCCAGGCTCGCCTCGTAAATCCCGCCCACGTCAGGGTATGAGGGGCTAGGCTCTGGCAGACCTGGCCAGTCTCTATCTGGCGCAGCGCTGCGAGCCAGCCTCACGGCACGCCTGGCAGCCTCAGCAGCTACGCCCGGCTCAGCGCCTGTCGCGTAAGCGAACCCAACCTTCTTCCCGACCGCGACACGGACCCCTACGCCGATGTCGTCATCGTATTCGACGTCCCTTATCTTGCCAGCAAATATGGAGACGGAGTAGCCCCTACTGTAGGTAACGAAGGCCTCTGCCTCGGTAGCCCCCTCAGCCATAGCCCTGCGGACTGCCATGACGGCTAGCTCGATAGGGGATATACGTAGCATGACATATCCACCCCTACAGGCGTGCGTAAGCTGTTAGTACTAGGCGCGTCCACCCACGGTCATCCTGCGCACACGTACATGCGGCCCCCCGTCCGAGACATAGACAAGCTGACCCTTGCCGCACCGGCCATAGTGTAGCTCAAAGTCCTTGCCAACCATGTCTATGTTAAGCAGTGTCTCGAGAGTATTGCCGGCTATGGCCAGGTTGCGCACGGGCCTGCCTATTTCGCCGTTAACTATCTCGTACGCTTCCTCCACGCCAACCTGGAAGCTACCATCAATATTTGTCTGGCCGCCACCAGTAGAGACAACATAGTAGCCAAACTTTATGCCCTCAAGCATTTCCTCAAGGCTAGCATCGCGAGGCTCCATGTAGGTGTTCCTCATGCGCACCAGTGGCGGATGGCGGAATGACTCGGCCCGCGCGTTGCCAGTAGGCTTCTCGCCAAGCATCTGAGCGTGAAGCCTATCCGTCATGACCTGGCGGTGCACGCCTCTATCCACGATAACCGCTTTGGCGGTCTTTACGCCCTCATCGTCGAACCGGAACGTCCCGAATCCGTCATCTATGTAGGGATCGTCGACTATTGTTACCAGCTCCGAGGCCACCTTCTGGCCCTTCTTGCCGCGAAGCACACTGCCTGCCACGACAAGGTCGGCCTCAGCCAGATGCCCAAAGGCCTCATGGACGAAGACTCCGAGGGCCTCGGGCGCAAGGATGACGGGGAACACACCCGCCTTAGGAGTAGCTGCTTCAAGCTGATTCCTTAGCCTCATGGATAGCCTCTCTGCCTCCTTTTCAGGGTCATACTTATACCAGAGGGCATAGCCCTTGGCAGTGCCGAGCACTATGTGGGCGCTTCCCCGCACACCTGCCTCCTGCCCGTAGACCGACGCATACATGTAGGCGAGCTCCCGCCTCTCGTGGATGTATCTGTCCTCCGTGCTAGCATAGAACTTGTCCTCAACGATGTCGGTGTAGACTACAGTCCTCGACTTCACATGGGGTGCCTTCGCTAATAGCTTGTCAAACCCAACTATGTCTGATATCTTCTGCTCCTCCGAGACATCCTCGACACTGACCTTCACTGGGTGGGTATATTCGCCTTCAAGAGGGTCGAGGATTAACGGCTTTGGAAGCCCTGCCGAGGCACCCCGGGCCAATGCAAGCGCCCGGTTAAACACATCTATGACCTTCTCGCGGCTTAACCTTGTAGTATAGGCGAATCCAAAGGAGCCATTCACGTAGACGCGCACAGCCACACCATAGTCCACAGCCGCGTTGGCAACCATAGAGCCGTCTATAAGCTCTATCCTTGTTGCCTTGCGGCGTTCGACGCGGAACTCTGCCAGCTCCACACCTCTTGCCGAGGCATAGCCCACAACCTGCTCAAGCAGATCTCTCACATTCTCCAATGCCAAATCCAAGCCACCTCCTCCCCGGGGGCAACGCTTTGCCCACACCATGTGCTCCCCGGGCCGTGGAGCAGGGGAGGACCCCTAGGCTACCACATTTCCATAGTGGGGTGGTGGGTTGCCTCACTTCCCCTCTTGGGGCTCTCTGCCCGGGAACGTATTCTTTTGTCCTGGAGGCGGTTCCTATTTGGAGCCTTGCCTGGCACTTTAGCGTGTGGGCTACCTGTGGCCCCTCCTCCTGGGTAGACTTCTCCCCTACAGCGAGGAGTTGATTTCAAATAGTCCTCTTCATTGCCTAGTGTGTCGGCAAGACGTGCCGAGTGGGGGTGGCTTGATCTGTCGTGGTCGCCGAGGAGGTTCACTAGCGAGATAGTGCTAGGTGCCGAGGAGCCCTTCTACGGAATAATACACGAGCGACCAATCGTGCTTGAAGCTATTATCATACTCAACGCTCTCGTCTACATTGTTACGTCGTATGCGAATGGCTTTATCGCCTCGAGCTCTACGTGGATATCAAAACTCGGCTACATCCCTGCAATGCTGCTTGTTGATCCTAAGACGGTGTACAGGATATTTACCGCGATGTTTACTCATGCCGACATTTTCCACATATTCTTTAACATGTACTTCCTCTACGTATTCGGTAGAGCTGTCGAGAAGACACTGGGGCACGCGAGGTTTCTAGCACTCTATCTTATGAGCGGCGTCCTAGCCGCGATATTCCACACAGTCTTCATATACCTACAGAACCCAGCCGACCTAGCAATACCTAGCGTCGGAGCCAGCGGAGCCATCAGCGGCGTGCTAGGTGCGTACATGCTGCTCTACCCTGGGACAAGGCTCACCGCATGCTTCTTCCTCTTCATATTCCCATTATGCTTCGAGATGCTGGCAGCCTACTACATACTGTTCTGGTTCGCCGTACAAGTGCTAGAAGGCTCGATAGCGTTTAACAGCAACATAGCCTTCTTCGCGCACGCCGGCGGCTTCCTTGCAGGCATAGCGCTGCTCCCGCTCGTCGCTGATAGGGAGAGGCTCCGTATACTCAAGCGTCTCAGCAGATCAATGCGACTATTCGACATAATCACTTTCCTCAGCTACCAGTTTGAGCGGCGCGGCCTTTCGCCGGGCACAAAGACCGTGTTCCTCACACTAGCCGGTGTGCTGCTGGCAGGCACGATGTTTGCCTACATCTACTCTGCGAGCCACCAAGGTCTGCTCGCCGCATATACGGTTGACTGGAGACTTGGGCCAGAGACAGGCAGCGGTATGGCCTTTGTCGGGATAGTTGATAGCCATGCATACCCGATACTTATGGCATCAACACCGCAGACACAGCTAGTAATGAGCCTGCTGAGCGAGTATAGGCTCTTCTATAACCCGAGCCTTGCGGGCCAGAAGCTCGTCCTGACTCCACCACTAGCTAGGCCGGTGGATGTGACACTCTTCGCCACACTCTATACACGTTTCACGCTCCACGTCGAACCGAGAGTAATAGAGGCTGTGTTCACACCGAGCGGCGTACTTAGAGAAGCCTACATTGAAGCTATAGTCGTTGGCAGGGGCTCGGCCGCCCTCATAGCGGATGTTGTGCTTAACGCGCTAGCAAACCCGGTACCACTCTTGAGGCTCATGTCGCTAATAAGCCTGGTAACTGTGGCCCTATCAATATACGTGGTCGCATACCGTGACACGGAGTTCGTGGTGACGCCAGAGTAGCCGGAGAAGCGCCGATGAGGAAGGCCGTGAACCCGCTAGCGCCCGCAAGGGGCGCGATGGTGAAGTGTTTCAAGGCCGAGGCCTCAACGCTTTTTAACACGGCCTAGGGCTGCTGTGCAACGGCCCTCCAGGGGACCCATGCGCCCTCTCCCTCGGTTAGCAGAGACCATGATTCCTTTGGGGGTTGGGGGATGAGTGTTCCGCTTTGAGGGACTCAGAGTCGCGGTTCTCGGGGCAGGTAAGATAGGCTCCATGCTTGCTCTCGGGTTTAGAGGCTGTGGCGCCAGCGTGGTCGCCACTGCCAGGCGGCCAGAACGTGTCGAGGAACTTAGGGCAATGGGGCTCGAGGCCACAACCGACAACGTCTCAGCAGTTAAGAGAGCTTCCATCATCGTGGTCTCCGTGAAGCCATACCAGTATCCCATGCTTGCGCACCAGATCGGTAATCATGTCGCGGGCA
The DNA here is from genome assembly GCA_027062725.1 of Pyrodictiaceae archaeon. Taxonomy (GTDB): domain Archaea; phylum Thermoproteota; class Thermoprotei_A; order Sulfolobales; family Pyrodictiaceae; genus QNYQ01. Next base: position 15,843 of record JAMOSW010000109.1, read on the forward strand.
AGGCTGTGGTTTCTGTGATGGCGGGGGTGCCGTTAAGGCTTCTCCGAGCCACATTGCCTGGCGCCGAGGTTTACAGGGCTATGCCCAACATAAACGCCGCCGTAAAGAAGAGCGTTACCGGCATCGTAGCACCCAAGGACGCTGCGTTCAAGGACTTGGTGTTCTCCCTGTTCCGCTGCGTCGGTTCCGTGTACGAGATATCCGAGCAGCTCATAGACGCGTGGACTGCTGTTGCCGGCTCGGGCCCCGCCCTCATAGCTGAGCTCATAGATGCCCTCATCCTCGGCGCGCTAGCGGTCGGAATACCGAGGCATGTAGCATACGATGCTATCCTCGAGACCCTTGTTGGCACAGCCGAGTATCTCCGGTCGCGGCCGGAGCACCCGGCTGCGCTCCGCGACGAGGTCACGACACCGGGCGGCACCACGATAAGGGCGCTGAAGGCCCTAGAGGCGCGCGGCATGAAGGCAGCCATAATAGACGCGGTGGAAAAAGCTACGAATAGGGCAAAGCGTCTAGCCAGAGAGATCGAGGAAGAGCTATTGGAGGAAACGGGCTAAGGCTATGCGCGAGGCCTCATAGGCGACCCTTAGCCTTGTCCTACAGGGTCCCAGTGCAGCGCGACAGTCTACCTCAACTACTGCGTACTCGGGGCCTGCGGCTACGTTTACGGCGTGGAGACTCTCCCAGTCAAGGGAGCCGCAGCCCGGCACAAGGTGCTCGTCGGTTACGCCGTTGTTGTCGTGCACGTGGAGGCAGAGTGGGTTTGTTGCTGCCCGGTAGGCGTCGCCGGGGCTGTAGCCGTTGACGCCTGCGTGTCCGAAGTCCAGGCAGAGTCCCACCCTGGGCGAGGAGACTGCGGCGACGAGCTCGCGGACTGTTTCAACCATGTTCCAGGGCTCCGCCTTGTTCGTGTTCTCTACGGCTATCCTAGCCTCTATGCCTTCAGCCTCCAGCTTCTCAGCCAGTAGGCTGAAGAACATCTTGTTGAGCCACCATGCCCTGCCACTGCCTAGCCGCCTCCTCGAGAAGGGGTGGAGGACTATGACGTCGACACCGTAGCTAGCAGCTATCTCGGCAACCAATAGGGCCTCCGAGACTGCTGCATCGACGCCGCGGCCAAGGCGGAGCAGGAAGTACTCCTCCCAAGGGCCATGTATGACTGGTACCTTGATGCCCAGCCGTAGAGCATGGAGCAGCGCCAGCCTCAGCATGTTCGGATAGGATGGGTAGTCGAGCCCTGTGTAGACGAAGCTCGCATAGTTGACCTCCACTTGCTCGTAGCCTAGCTTGTGTAGCTCCTCGATGCCCCTCCTGGGCTCTAGTGGCAGTAAGCGGGTAGAAGGCAAAAGCCGGAGACGCGGCAGCCCCGACGCACCCCTATGTCAGCCATGCCTTGCTGTGGGTTTAAGCCTGCAGCGGCTAGAGCTCTGTCTTCACCGTGCCGACGTAGGCTCCTATGCGGCTGTTTATCCTCGCAAACCTTGCCTTCTCCCAGAGCTCTGGTATGCTAGAGGCGCCCGCGTAGCCTAGCGCTGCCCGGAGGCCTTCAGCAAAGCCCTCAACGACACCACGGACAGGGCCACGGTAGGGGACAAGGCCTTCTATGCCTTCCTCGACTTTCTTAGAGACCCTGCTGTAGCGGTCGGCCGCATACCTTCTCTGCAGCGCACCACGGCTAGCCATGCCCCGGTAGGGCTTGTAGAGCCTGCCGCCGATGCGGAGCAGGGGAGCTGCAGCCTCGTCGGTGCCAGCCAGAAGGAAGCCTGCCATCACAGCGTATGCCCCCGCAGCTAGCGCCTTGGCCGCGTCGCCGCTCCCCCTAATGCCCCCGTCCGCTATTATCGGGGTCTCAGAGGAGGCGACACCAAGCTCTACCAACGCTGCACGAGCCTCTGCGACCGCATGGAGGGTTGGCGACGCAACACCAGTTACGCCGCTAGTGGTGCAAATATTGCCGCCAGCTATGCCCATGCGTAGCCCGTCCACCTTCTCTATCCTGCTCAGCGTGTCGAGCACACCCTCCCTGGTGCCTAGGTTGCCGGCCACGAAGTCGCTTACAAGATTCCTGGCTAGCCTCGCAGCCGCGGAGAGCACGTTTACGTTGTGGAAGTGGGCTACGTCGGAGACGAGCACGTCCGCGAGGCCGTCGAGAGCCTCGGCGCGTCTCGTGTCGAAGGGCGACACGGCTGCCGCAACGCGGAGCCGTCCCTCCTCGTCCACTACGGGGCGGTACTCCGCCACAGCCTCCTCGAAGGTCACAGCACCTAGGAAGCGCCGCTCTAGGGTGATGGCGGCTGCGTCTGTTTTCCCGTCTATCACTGCCCTCTTGGCGTCCTCAACAGCTGCAACGTCGTAGGCTACAGCCGGCTCCACGAGCTTCGCTACGGGTGTGCCACAGCTGCAGCCCATTAGCGCTGTCAACCTTACACGGCCTCTTAGCTCGCCTCCGGGGGCTACCACCGGCACATCCCTTAGCCCCCACTGACGTAGCTGGTCGCGGACACGGCAACACTCGTCACCAGGCTCTACAGCAACACTATGGAGCACCACGTGGGGATGGTTTTTCACCTTCTTCACGTGTTCGACCTGCTCCTCTATAGGCATGTTGCGGTGTATTACTGCTATCCCGCCGAGGAGGGCGAGTGCTACACCCATACGCCACTCGGACACGGTATCCATGGGGGCAGCTACTAGGGGGATACCCAGTCCGACGCTCCGACTGGCTTTCGCCGAGAGGTCAACCTGCCACGGCTCTACGGGGCTAAGCCCCGGCAGTATTATAACATCGTCGAAGCTTAGTGCGTCACCCACAATCCTGATACCAGTACCCAAGGTTTCTCCCACCATTATCCCCCAAGCATATGCGTCATCGTAGAGGCCTTTGGGTAGGGCTGTCCCTATCCCATGCTGCGGGGTTATTAGCCCGCCGGAGCGTAGCGTGCCCCCTAGAGCCCGGAGCGGGGCTAGCCTAGGCCTTGATAGACGCCGAGAAACACGACGAGATAGTGATAATAGGCTTCGGAGGACAATACATGCATCTCATCGCTCGCCGTCTCCGCGAGCAGGGCTTCTATGCAGAGATTGTGCCCTATACACGCGTAGAGGAAGAGAAGGAGAAACTAGAGCAGCCACACGTGAAGGCAATAATCCTCTCCGGCGGACCCCCCAGCGTCCACGCTCCAGGGGCGCCGCGCGTCCCCAAGTGGCTGCTCGAGCTCGGCAAGCCTGTGCTCGGCATATGCTACGGGTTCCAGCTCCTCGCGGAAATGCTGGGAGGACACGTGGACAGAGGCTGCGACGAGTATGGAAAGACCCTAGTCGAGGTACTTGAACCTAATGATCCCCTCTTTGAGGGCTGGAGCCGCTGGGAGCCGACATGGATGAGCCATGGGGACTGCGTTAGAGAGCCACCCCCCGGCTCTAAGCTCCTCGCGATAAGCGAGAACGGCTACGTGGCTGCTTTCCGGGCAACAGCCGGCGGCACACCCGTCTATGGCGTACAGTTCCACCCGGAAGTCTCCCATACGCCGAAGGGCCGACAGCTATTGCACAACTTCGCTGCACGGGTAGCCAGCGCGGAGGCATGGTGGGACCCCGGCGACCTAGTGGAGCTGCTAGTCGATGAGCTGAGAAGGCGGATAAGGCGTGGCAAGGTTGTTGTCGCAGTCAGCGGAGGCGTCGACTCCACGGTCACAGCGGTGCTTCTAAACCGGGCCGTTGGGAGCCGCGCCATAGCCGTGCTTGTCGACCATGGTCTCTTCCGGGAGGGCGAGGTAGAGGAGACGCTACAGCTCCTCAAAAGGGCTGGGATAGAGCCTGTCCTTATAGACGCTAAGAGGATGTTTCTCGAAGCGCTACGAGGCGTAAGGGACCCCGAGGAGAAGAGACGTATAATAGGCGAGCTCTTCGCGAAAGTGTTCACGGACTTCGTCAAGAGAGACCCGGAGATAAGGTACCTGGCCCAGGGCACCCTCTACCCGGACGTTATTGAGTCCGGGGCCGCGCCGGGCGCAGACAAGATAAAAAGCCATCACAACGTTGGTGGTTTACCTGACTGGCTCCACCTGGAGGTAGTGGAGCCTCTACGAGAGTTCTATAAGGATGAGGTACGGCGGCTCGCGTTGGCCCTCGGCCTGCCTCGGGAACTCGCCTACCGCCATCCCTTCCCAGGTCCAGGTCTGGCTGTTCGCATCATAGGCGAGGTTACCGAGGAGAAGCTGGAGATAGTCAAGCGCGCCTCAAGGATAGTTGAAGAAGAGCTTAGGAAGGCGGGGCTCTACGAGAGGGTCTGGCAAGCCTTCGCAGTCGTCGGGGACGATAAGTGGGTGGGCGTGAAGGGCGATCGCAGAGAGGACGGCTACATAGTTACAGTGCGCGTCGTAGAGAGCGAGGACGGTATGACCGCCGACTGGGTACGCCTCCCCCACGATGTGCTAGACCGGATAGCTAGGCGAATAACACGGGAAGTACCCAAGGTCACGATGGTCACCTATGCGGTGACCAGTAAGCCACCATCAACGATAGAGCCACAGTAGGGCCGGGGTGCCGCCATGCGGGGGTGCTGGCGGGGGTGGAGCCGCGTAGAGACCTCATAGAGTGGAGGGGGGTCCCACACCTCTCCAAGGGCGAACCCTTGCCGCTTATCCCGCCCGGCTACGTGCTCCTCCGAGTGTTGTACGCTGCCTGGACAGGCGTGGAGGAGGCCGCCAGGTGCCAGAGAGTCTTGCCCCAAAGGGGCATCGTTATGGGGTTTACTGGCGCCGGGAGGCCTCTCGAGGCTGCCTCTGCCGCCGCACCGCCCTACCTGCTGGCCGCGCCGGTAAAGGTAACAGATAGCTGGCTCCCCGGCATATGGAGCGATGGCTGGCTAGCGGGCTACACTGTGGCGCCACTCGAAGTGCTTGAGGAGGCCCCCGCGTCTCCGCTGGCCGCACTGAGTCTGCCCTTCT
>JAMOSW010000110.1 GCA_027062725.1 Pyrodictiaceae archaeon
ACCTCGGCGTCGAGCTCGCCGTTGGCCACGTACTCGGTTATCTTCTCCGCTATCTGGACCTGCGGCGTTATCGGGTATATCGCCGCCACGTCCACGTCAACATCCTTGACGGCCATCGCTACGGCGAAGTTACCCTTGACGCCTATTCTCTTCCGGGGCTTCTCCTTGGCGGCCTCCTCGCCCCTCACAGCAACCGCGGCCACACTCCATCACCTCTCCTCCGGGACCATCTGGATAGCGTTCACAGGACACTCGAAGGCGCAGATGCCGCAGCCCTTACAGTGGTCGTAGTTCACCTTGAAGCTTATCCGGTAGGTCTTCCCCTTGCTGTTCGTGTACTCCTCGTCCACCTCGAGTATAGCTGAGTCGGGGCAGTAGACCCAGCACATCCTGCACCTTATACACTTCTCCTGGTCAATAACGGGCCTTATCGTCCGCCAAGCGTGCTTGGGGAGCTCCTCCGTGTTCCCCGGCCAGGGGACTATCCCGGCCAGGGGGATCTCCTGCCACGTCTCGGGGTACCTCTTGCCCAGATACCTCTCGAGGCCCGGGGACTCGGTCACAGACAGGCCACCTCCGTCTTCTCGTAGGCCTCCTTTATCGCCTCAAGATTGGGCTTGACTATGTGGGGCCGCTCTGCGAACCTCTCCGCCACCGCCTTCATCAGCGTCTCCAGGCCGACAACCTTCGAGGCCCGGACCAGGGCGCCAAGCATAGAGGTGTTCACGATGGGAGCCCCCAGGTGCCTCGTGGCAATGTCCGTCGCGTCTACAACCGCTATGCATCGGGGAGGCTCCAGCCCGTGGCCACGGATGTACTCCGCCAGCTGCTCCGGCGCCTTCTTCGTGTTCATAACGAGGAGCCCATCCCTCTTCAAGCCACGCATGTATATCGCGGGCTCGAGGCTAGGATCCAGCACAACCACTATGTCAGGCTCCAGGATGGGCTCCCTCTCGTAGATAGGCTTCTCGTCGATCCTCGTGAAGGCCAGCACAGGGGCGCCACGCCTCTCAGCGCCATACTCGGGGAACGCCATCGCGTACTTGCCCTCGTCGATAGCCGCCTCGGCGAGAACCTCGGCCGCGGTCACGGCGCCCTGGCCGCCGCGGCCATGGAACCTTATCTCTACGCGAGTCAAGGCAGGCCACAGCCCTCCACATACAGCCATCTAGGCCCGAGGTATAATTAGAAGCCGGGGCACGGCGAGCGGCCCACACCCAGCCCATACAGCTACAGATTCAGCGGATTTAACACCTACCCAGGGGGCGACACGCCAGTGCCCAGCCAGGTGGCCGCCATGCCCGCCGGCAGCTGTAGCCCCGCAGACCACGCGCTCGCAGAGGAGGCAGCCCGCCACGCCGCAGAGATAGCCGAGAAACTAGGGCTCCCCACGGACACGGCCGCAGAGGCTGCGAGGAGGCTAGCCCTCAGCCGCTGCGCCAACACGCAGCCCCCAGAGGGGCCTCTCCGGCTGGTAGCGGAGACCGCGGTCGCGCTAGCCAAGCTAGGCTACACCGGCACAGCCATCCAGCTAGCCAGGCTCCTCAAGAGAAAGAAGAGCGACATCCACGCAGCCCTCCAGGCGCTAGCCGCCCGCCAGCTAGCAGCCCTCGACAGCCTAGACACAATCCTCTGCCTCCCACACGAAGCCCTCCCACAGAGCCTCGAAGACCTAGCAGAGGCCACAAGAGAAGCCATAGAGAGGCTCCTCGCCGAGCATCCCAAGCTAGAGGCCGCCCGCGACCCCGCCACCGGGCTCCCCGTCGCAGCCTACACACGGTGCCCCAGATGCGGCGCCCCCATCGAGACCCGCACCGGCCCGGCAGGCTGCCCCCGCCCAGGCCTCAGAGTAGAGCAGAGATGCCCAAGCTGCGGCTGGACAAGCAGCTACACAGTCTGCAAGCCCCCGCCATGCAGCATAACCTTAGAGGAAGGATGCAGGCCTGACAACTCCTAGGCCCCGCGTAGCTACCCCCTTCTCCTGCAGAGGAGGACTACTAGGCCGGCCGCAGCCACGGCCACAGCCAGCGGCACTAGAGCTTCACCGCCAGCTGATGCCGGGAGAGTCAGTGTAGTTGTCGTGGTCCGTGTCACTGTCCTCCACGAAGTCATCCAGCTAGTTACGGACCTTGTTACCGTCTCTGTGGTGGCCACAGTCTTGACGCGAGTCGTCTCAATAAGCTTTAGCCTCGTGGTTACCACGGTCCTCCACATCGTCAAGGCCGTTCTAAAAGTCTTAGTCATAGTCTTCGTCACCGTCTTAGTCCTCTCTAGGATAGTATGCGTGCAGCAGCTCCACGCCAGGCCGTAGAGGGGCTCCATAAGGCTGGCCAGCAGCGCTTCGCAACCGCTCCGCCCTTCTAGGCCTATAGTACAGTTAAGCAGGTCTGTCAAAGGTGCTTGGGGCAAACGAAGGCTCCACCCATGCCCTAGAAACTCTAGGCTATACTGGTAGCTCAACCCGTCCTTTCCATTTGTGACCGCGGCCAGCAGTGCATGGAACTCGGGCAACCCGTCTCCATCGGCATCGCCTCTGCTGAAGGCATCTACTATGGTGGCTGGCTTGCTGAGCTTGGCCAGGATGGCTCGGCCCGGCGGGTAAGTGGCGTTATCCAATACTACTACCAGGCTGCACTCCCTGCATAGAACAAAGGGGTCTACACCTACCCTCCGCTTGACGAGACCCTTCCGGGGTACGTAGACGTACCGGGGCCCGATGGCGTCAGAGCCGCGGGTGTCAGGACGGAAACCCCACGTCTCGGTGTCTAGCTCGTCAAGCAAGACCTCTCTTACCTCTCGCAGTGTGCCCCCAGTGTCGCTGATCTCGGCCTCTACAATGAGCTTACTCCTCTCTACCCGGTAGGTCTTCACTACAGTTAGCTTGCCGCTGCTGTAGCGGATCCTCACTAGTGTCGTGGTGTTTGCCTCAATGCTGCAGCCTAGGCTGGAGGCCCAGACCCTCTGTCCATTCTTGAACACGAGCCAGGGATCGAGCCTTAGCACTGCCAGCAGGCGGCCGCTCACCCTACTGTAGACATAGCCCTTTCTGCATGACACCAATCTAAGCTCAATGCCGGCGTCTCCGAGTGGCCACGGTCTAGCAGAGAGAGCGTAGAACCTCTTGGCGAGAGCCAGCAGCTTGTCCAGGGTAACGAGCTTGACCCCCTTATTCATCAAGGGCTTGACAAGCCTGGCCCTCAGTTCCTCTAGGCTCTTGAAGCCCCAGATGTTCGCATATAAGACAAGGAAAAGAGGTCTTGCTGTAGTTCTCTCTATAACATCCTCTACGCGAGCCAGGTCGTCGGGGCTGCCAACAGCGAGACCAAGTACGATTAGCGTACCCTGGTGTGTGTAGATACCTGGGTAGCCTCCGTGTCCTGGAAAGGTAACGTAAACGATGCCGTCAGGGTAGAGGCGGCCAGCTACTCGTGCAGCCTCCGGCCCTAGAGGGTCCCAGGAAACAAGTGCCCTGAGGTTAGCCTCTCTAACCGTTTTCTCGACTATCTCCGCGAGCTCCTCTATGCTCTTCTTGGGTGCTCTTGTGGTGTCCATGTGGCCTGCTATCGAGACGCCGGCCACGATGGAATCGTTCAAGGTAGCCGTAGAGGCCATGTAGTCCAGAATGTTTGGCGCCAGTACAGGGAGCCATGGATTGACTGTCCATGTAACCGGGAAGCTGCCTCGAGCCGGGCTAAGCCACCACCTGCTCGTCAGCACGACGTCCTGGAGGCAGGCAATGTTGTCTCCGTCACTGATAACCACAGCCGCGTATATGCTACCAAGTTTAACCTCATGTAATGGAGGAGTAGTATGGTGCACCCCGCGGGGCTCGGGAAGCCACTCTGTGAAGCTAAGGCTAGAGGCATAGTCAGCAACT
>JAMOSW010000111.1 GCA_027062725.1 Pyrodictiaceae archaeon
GCAGGGAAGACCAGTTTTCTCTCAGCACTTGCCGGGCGCCAAGGTTACCGCCTAGAAGGGGGCAAGGCCCTCTACCTTGGAAAACCTCTTGCCACGATGGCTCTCCTGGAGCGTGCCCGCAGTGGGCTAGTACTTGGCTACCAATCTCCTCCACCACTACGTGGGCTGCGGGTAGAGGAGCTTGTACGCGAGGTGGTACGTGTCTACGGGGACCCTGGTAGTGCTGCCTCTTACGCTTACAGCGTGCTCGGTCTCGACAAGCTAGAGGGGCGTCCCATCTCTGGGCTTAGCGGCGGCGAGAGGAAGAGATTGGAGCTCTACCTAGTGCTTCTCCAGAAGCCGAGACTTGCTCTTCTCGACGAGCCTGATAGCGGCGTAGACGTTGATACACTGGATACACTGGCCGACGTCGTTGCCAAGGCTGTGAGGGAGGGCGCTGCTGTGCTCCTGGCGAGCCACACCCTGGGCTTCATGGAGCACCTCGTGCACCGCGGGGTGGTGAGAATGCTCTACCTGGCCGCTGAGAGGCGCATAGCGCCACTAGGCCTAGGCCCCAGCGAGGCCGTCAGCGCGCTCCGTAGCAGAGGGTTACGGGGCCTCACGGACTACGTTCACGTGGGAGGCTGAGCGGCCGAAGAGATAGAGGGAGACGGCAATGCCCATGCATAAGTGGGAGACGTTAATGGATGTTATTCGTCGCCAGAGAGATCCCCTCGGCGTGAGCCTTGAGCTTGAGCAGCTGCTCGGAGAAGGAGGAAGAGGCGCACTCCGCGGCTTCGCAGAGGATGGGGCTCGCGCTGCCGCTGAGAGGCTGGGCTTTGGGGCAGCTATGCTGGAGAAGGCTGACTACGTTGCCGTTGACTCCTCGGAGGCCGTGCGCAGGCTCGTTGAGAGAGAAGGTGGCATGGTGCTTCGCCTCAGTGAGGCCCTTCGAGAGCTTCCAGTTGTTAGGGAGAAGGCTTGGAGCCTCATAGATCCCCGCAGTGACCGCTATGCCGCTGCCGTGGCTCTCGCCGAGCTGGAGGGTGTCGCCGAGGGCTACGTCGTATACGTACCCCATGGCGTGAAGATAAGAACGCCTATCTATGCATGCATGCTTGTCACAAAGAAAAGGCAGAGACAACTCCTCCACAACATCATAGTCCTCGAGGAGGATGCGGAGGCTACAATTGTGACAGGCTGTGCCGCAGCCCCAGCCGCTGTAGAGGCTCTACACGTTGGCGTGACAGAGGCATGGCTAGGCAAGGGCTCGCGGCTAAACTACGCGATGGTGCACAGCTGGTCGCCCGGTAGCCATGTGAGGCCACGAACCGCTGTCCACGCCTCCCGGGGAGCCGCGTACGTCTCCTACTATGTTCTCCACGGTGTGATAGGAAGCCTCCACACAGAGCCCGGGATAACGCTCGAGGAAGGAGCCAGAGCTCACGCAGCCTCTATAATAGCGCTCGACGGTGGCATGGCGCACGCTGGGACACGCGTGGAGATACATGGCAGGAACGCTTCCGCCGAGATAGTCTCCAGGATAGTGGCGCGCGGAACCTCCTCAATCGACGCTCCTCTCCGCATAGTAGCCCACGCCGCGGGCAGAGGCCATGTAGAGTGCATGGCTGTGCCGCTCTCGCCGGACGCCAGGATAAGCTCCTCGCCCATCCTCGAAACAACCACGGACGAGGCCGAGCTAAGCCATGAGGCGGCGATAGGCAAGCTCAGGGGGGAAGAGATAGAGTACCTAATGGCGCGCGGCCTTGACGAGGCAACTGCCCGCCGCCTTCTCCTACGAGGCTTGTTGAGGGTAGAGCTTCCTCTCCCACCCGCAGTCAAGGCACTAGTTTCAGCTGTTGAAAGACTACTAGCAGAGAAAGCCGTAGCCTAAAGGACCCCTCGTTAGACATAGCCCGAGAAGAGAGCTACATTGAACCTCTTAGAGGTTGCAAGGAAGGCGACAAAGAGGAGGATTAAACGCCTCACAGACACGCTAAGCAAAGTAGGCCTCAACGCTGTTCTATTGTTTGATAACGATCCTCTAGCGTATAAGCTTGCGTTAACACATCATCTCGACACAGTGCTTGTCACCAACGAGAATATATACGTAGTCACGGGACCTGCCTATGCGCTAGCAGCTGGGGAGGAGACACCCTGGGAAGCTATAGAGTCGAGTAGTGCCGACCCGAGCTCGGTAGCCGATGCAATTGCAGCTCTATTGCCTACAGGAGCAACTATTGGGGTTAACAAGGCCTGGGGCCGCACCAAAATCGGGTTATCCAACTTAGATTTAATCGAGCTCCTCAAGAACCGCCTTAAAGCCAATATCATTGATGCTACATCGGTGCTCGAAAATGTCTTCGATAAGCCATACAATGATGAAATGGTTATCGTTGAGTGGTTGCCGCGGACTGCGTCTAGGGCCCTAGAGGCGGCTGTTGAAAACATAGAGCCGGGTATCCGCGAGGCCGAGACAGCGGGCATTGTCGACAAGACACTATACGAAGAAAGGGATCACACCGATGGTTCGAGGCAATGGTTGTCTCCCGGGCCGCGAGCTGCAACACCTCACGCCAAGACATCCACTAGGAGGATAAGGCCCCGGAGACCCGGTCATGGTAGACGTTGGCCCACTATGGCTCGGCTATGACGGCTGCGCGGCTGTAACAATAATCGCGGGTAGAAACCCCTTCTGGGAGAAGATGCTAGAAGCCGTAGAGCAGGCCATCAGCGAGGCACTAGGTAGGTTGAAGCTGGGTGTGCCGGTGCGAAGCCTTGACGCCGTAGCCAGAGCCGTGCTCGGCGAAAAGGCCTCCCCAAAATTATCCTCACCTTTCGGGACACTCTATCGGAGGCTTCTACAAGCCCGTAGTAGCGGAGTTTATACATATATGATTTGGAGGAAGGAATGGTGTTTGCTTTGTGGGCCGGCAGTCTACCTACCCGGTAGAGGAGGAGTACGCATAGAGCCGCACATCGCTGTCACAGAGGGCGGCTACAAAGTACTAACCGACATACATCGAGGACTGACAATGTCGTAGAAGGAATTAGGTAATTTAATAGGCTTAGCTCCTGGGATTGCGTTAATTGGCTAAGTTCTCGGGCGCTAGCAGTCACATGCTATTCTCTGCCGGCTGGAGGCGGCACTACATGACTCTACGGCGTGAAGCTCTCCTATGGCTCAGAGCTGCCTGTGAGGATCTCGGACGCAGAGTTTATGCTAGAAGAGGAGCGGTGGTTTAGAGCTGCTTTCTTGCGCAACAGGCTGTAGGGAAGGCCTTGAAGGCCCTCTATCCGCTAGTTGTTGGAGTAGAAACCTCCGCGCATTCATAGCGTGACCGAGCTATACCGTGGACTTGTCGAACATGGTTTCCGCCTTCCGGAAGAGTTAGCCGAGAAACCGTTTGTGCTTAACAAGTACTACACCGTGACACGCTATCCTGATGCTGCAAATGGTTTGCCCTCTGAGAGCGTTGACCGCGAAGAAGCTGAGAGGGCGGTCGATATTGCAAGGAGAATACTCCGCCTGGTTGAAGAAGCGGTTAGAGGAGCGATGTAGAAGACTACTTGCTGAAGCCGTGGAGGCCCTAGAGAGGCTCATAGAGGCCCTGGAGCGGCGCGGGATAAAGGTCGAAGAGGCCTATCTTTTCGGCAGCAAGGTGCGAGGCGATGCACTCTCGAATCTAGTGACGTGACGCGATAATAGTGTCAGAGAGTTTTAGGGGTCTGAAGATCGGGGAGCGGCTGGATATCGTCTACCGTATAGAGTGGGGGGAGAACATTCAGCCCTGGGTCGAGGTGCTACCGCTCACCAAGGACGAGCTCATGGAGGGGATGGAATAGGGGTACTGTGGTGCGCGACGCATCCCGCTATTGGATAAAG
>JAMOSW010000112.1 GCA_027062725.1 Pyrodictiaceae archaeon
GGTTGCACCTTGGGTGCAACCCGGGTTGCGGGTGTGGATTGGGTGGGGGTTGGTGCCGCGGCCGGGATTTGAACCCGGGTCACGGGCTTGAAAGGCCCGCATACTTGGCCGGGCTATACTACCGCGGCACGCTCTGGCGGGGATGTCTCCTCCTGCTGGCCGGCCGCGGCCATGGTTCATGTGTGGCCCCCCTGGTGGGTCTTTATCGGTTGCGTTGCGTCCGTGTGTGGGTCTCTGCGTTAGCGTGGTACTGGGATGAGCCAGGTCTCTGTGGTGCCGTCTGCGCGGATGAAGAGGGCCTGGTTGAGGGCTGTGTCGTAGGCTAGCAGCCTGTCGCCGGGGCCCCATGGGGTGAAGGCGAGGGTGGCGTTGACCGTGGTGACGGCTCCGTTGGTGACTATGTAGAGTGGGCCTCGGGCTGCGAGGAGCCAGAGGCTGGTGCCGTTCCAGGCTAGGCCTACGGGCCTTGCGGTGGGGAGTGTGGCCTCTATGCTCCACTGTGCTGCTCCGCCCGTTATGGTGGCGTTGAGGAGTACTGGCTGGCCGGTGGTGTTGTCGAGGGCTACCACGGCGGCGGCGTCGGTGCCGGTGGCTGCGGTGGCGGTGTAGACAAGGGCCGGGTCTAGCACTATACTGTCACCGACTGCGGCGGATATTGTGCCGGTGTCGGTGACCGTGCCGGTGGCGGCGTCTATGACGCAGTAGCTGTCTCCCCCGCCGCGGAGGGCTAGGAGGCTGCCGCCGGGGAGGGCTTCGAGGGCGGCGTTGGGGCCTAGGCTGCCGCAGGCTGTGGCTAGCGGCTCCCAGGCCGCGAGGGGGCCTATCGCTGTCCTGTATACGCCGGTGGCGTTGATGAGGTAGAGGTAGGTGCCGTCGCTTGCTATGGCAGTGTCGGGGCCGAGCCTGGTGTGGGCGTCTATGCTGTATAGGTAGGTGAGGTTGCCCCCGCCCTCGTCCTTGAGGACGAGTATCCTGGTTGTGGGCGCGCAGGCTACGAGCACAGCCCGGAACGTGGAGGAGACTAGGTACTGGTAGACTGCGTTCAGCTGGTCCAGTGTCACCTGGACGGGCTGGGTGGCGAGGTACTGGAGCCTTATGAGCACGCTCCCGTTGTCCGCGTTGTAGTAGCTGGCACCGGGCGGGGCCCAGAGTGTGCCTGAGACCGTGGAGCCGGCCGCCACCGTCCCGCTGCCCGCCGGGGTCCAGGTGCCGGTGTCCCAGTTGTAGATGTAGACCCGGTAGGTGCCCGACGCGTTGGCCTCCAGGTAGAGGACGGCGCCGACCCGGTAGATGCTCGCAGCCGTGTCTACGACGCTGTTCACGCGGAGGCTTACAGCGTAGTACTGGTCTATGCTCACCCTGTACACGTTGCCTCCGTAAAGCGTGGAGACGCCATAGTCGGTGACGTTGAGCTCCGCGACGAGGCCCCCGCCGGCGTCGTAGACCCGCACCACCGCCCCGGGGATTATCGGTTCCCGGGGGACGGGGACCCGGGCCACGCCGCTGGACACTGTGCCGGTGTAGGTGTTCCCAGTGACGGGGCTTTCGACCTCCACCGTCCAGCCGTCGGGCGCCGGAGCGCCCTGGTAGTAGACACTGAACGCCATGAAGGCGGGGTCGGCGAGGGAGACGACGAGGTTGTCGAAGTAGGCTCTGGTCCTGTATGTGCCGAAGCCTGCGTAGCGGGGGGCGACGCTGTGGTCATAGCCCGTTGTGTAGGCGTAGGCCTCGCCGGTGTCGGCGTAGCGGAGCGAGACGTTGATGAAGCCGGTGTCTGGGTCATAGTAGACGTCCATTATGTTCCATATTGCTCCGTCGGTGGGGGCGCTGCTGTTCACGTGTACCCAGCCGCTCGCGTTGTAGACGTATATCTCGGCGTAGTAGTAGGTGCCGTCGTAGTAGAGCGACGCGGTTATCATCGAGGAGTCGTTCTCGTAGAGCACTATGTCCGCGTACTCGCCACTGGATATGCTCAAGTGGCCGAGGATGTAGAACGGGGAGGCGGCTATGTTCTCGGCCGCAGGGTAGGCGACGTACTCGCCACTAACGGTCTGACGAGTGGTCCTCGAGGCTTGGTAGATGCCGCCGTCGGTGCTGCCGTAGGTGCTGCCCCACCTCCAGTCGCCGCCGCTTGTCGTCCACTCGCCGGAGGCGAACACGTCGCTCGAGAAGTCCTGGGCGTAGATCAGGTTATCCCTCTCAACCGTGAAGTCGATGACAGTGACGGGGGTGGTCTGGGTTAGGGTGTAGACGGCTCCATCCACAGCCTGTAGGTCGGCCGCGGCGCCCGAGGCGGAGCCGGCCTCGCTCACCGCGTTGTAGACTGTGCCCAGGGCCTGGTAGAGGTCGCTAGCGGTGACAGTGCCTATCCATGCCCGTGTCCAGTCGTAGCACGCGGCCGGCAGGCGGGAGGCGGGGCTCCCAAGGGCGGTAGCGTTTGCCGCTACCGCGGTGGCGTTAGGGTATAGCTCGTAGTAGCTCTTCAGCGGGATGACAGCGACGACGGGGCTGGCGGAGATTGTGACGTAGACCTTGTCCGTGGTCTTGCCGCCGGTGTCGATGTAGATGTCGGCGGTGTAGGAGACGCCTAGAGCGATGGGCAGAGTGTATGTGGTGGATGTGGTGCCGTCGGACGCGGTCACGGTCGCCGAGAACACGGGCGCGGTCGCGTTGTTCCGGTCATAGACTGTCGTTGTGTCGTCGTCCCAGAGTATGGTGACGGCGGTCACGAGTATCGCGGTGGGGTTCCCGTTCTCCAGGTGTATGTGGAGCGTGGTGCCGGTCTGCCTCCACCAGCCCGAGACGCTTGAGGCGAGCAGGGGCGCCCCCGTCTTTTCCTCGAGCACGGCCGCCAGCTGCTGGTAGAACTCGGTCATGCTGGAGAGTAGGTAGTAGAAGAACCCCACTACTGCCAGCATGGCTACAGCGATGAGCACGGCGGCTATCACGGTGCCCACGGTCCTCAACATGGTGTGGCCCCTCCTCTACACAGGGGGCTACTCGGCTAGGGCGGTCACCGCGCCGCCGGGGTAGACGATGCGGACCACGTGGGGGCCGGCGCCGCTGGGCGGGGTGCAGCGGATAACCGCGGCCGTGTAGGGGGGGATGGGGGCGCCGTAGGCTACGGTGTCGCCGTTTGTGAGAGTGATGTTGCAGTCGGCGGGTGTGCCGTTTATGTAGACTGCCTGTATCGGCGTCGGCGTATCCCCCGTAGCGATGACGACCTCGACGCGGCCCGTGTTGTCCACCCTCGCCAAGACTATGCCTATGGCCTGCCTGGTGGCGTAGATGTTCCTCACTATCTCTTCCTGGAGCCGGCCCTGCTGCTGCACCAGGTTGTTCACGAGCATCGCGACCACGAAGCCCCCCACCGTTATCGCTATCAGGGCGAGCAGCGCCGCGGATACGAGCTCGCTTACTGCTCTCAACGCTGCACTCCTCCCCCGGGCCGCACCCTCCTGGGCCGCAGCGTGCTCCACTTGGTTGAACGTGTCTTGTCTCAACATGTGTCCCGGAATAGTGTTTCGCGCTGAGACTAAGCCCCGGCGGGAAGTGAAGCAAGGCTTATAGGCTCTCCACTGGCTGTGGTTGCCTTACACACGGCCCACGACGGGCCTAGGCGCTGGGCGCGGCGGTCGTCTAGCCTGGACTAGGACGCCGGCCTGCCAAGCCGGAGGTCCCGGGTTCAAATCCCGGCCGCCGCACCAAACACAACCTTCTAGCCCGTTCCCCTCGCGTCCATGCTCTCGGCCTGGGCTCCCGCCGCGAGAGGGGCCCTCACCGTACCCGTTTTGATGGCGCGTCATCAGTGCTGCCAGTATTGTACGGCCTGGACGTGTAGGCTTGAACCGGCTCTCTAGGCTGGATGAGGGAGCACCTGTGCCCCACTCCATGGGAGCGCCTCCGGGCCCTCCGGGGCGGTGCCTCCGAGGAGGCCTAGCGGGGCCTTCGTGTGCGTGTAAGGTGCGGTGTAATGCTTCGTAGCTCTGCGAGTCTCCAGGTTCTCGGTGTCCTCCTTGTCGTTCTGGGTGTTGTCCTGGCGGCCGCCCCGGGGCTGCTTGGCGGCGAGGCGACTGTAACCCGTACGACTGTTGTCTCGGAGGCTGTGCCGGTTGTCGTCGAGAAGCCTGTCACGGTGACCTCGGAGGCTGTTGCCTCGGGCCAGGGCCGCCTCGGGCTCCGCGTCTACAGCGTAGACTCGTTAATGAGCGCGGTGTACAAGGTCTACGGTAATCCCCGCCTCGGGTTCTGGGTTGCGAAGGCCGTCGTAGAGAACACGGGCGACGCCCCGCTCTACGATGTGAGGGTCAGCTACAAGATTGAGGGATACACTGACTGGAGCGAGCCCAGCGTCTACCCGATGGTGCCGCCGGGTGGAGCGGTGGTCGACCTCTACTACCCTATACTGCCGTCGAGCCTGGCGGGGCTGCAGACGAGTAGCCCGAGCAGGCTCTACGTGAAGGTCGTGTAC
Source organism: Pyrodictiaceae archaeon (assembly GCA_027062725.1). Lineage (GTDB taxonomy): Archaea > Thermoproteota > Thermoprotei_A > Sulfolobales > Pyrodictiaceae > QNYQ01. The sequence continues at coordinate 4,472 of JAMOSW010000112.1, forward strand.
CGGCTGGAGCCGGGCGGCGAGGAGAAGAGCGTCAAGACCGAGAGGCCGTTAACGATCCTGGGCATCCATGACTTCGTGTTCAGTGGTATCCCGCCGGAGGAGAGCACGGGCAGCTTCTACGACCAGTTCAGCAACTACCCGCTGCTCGCCGCCTGGGTGACGCCGAAGGACCCGCCGGTCGAGTACTTCGCCGACATGGCTAACAAGTTGTCGGGCGGCGCCGGCGCGGCGCTGAGCGACGAGGACGCGGTCGCTTTCCTCAAGGCCCTCTGGGACCTCAGCCTGGCGAACGACATAACCTACCAGACGGAGCCGGCGGCGTTCTGGACGGGGAAGGCGGCCCAGTGGGTGAAGTACCCCAGGGATGTGCTGCGTGACCGGTCCGGCACCTGCCTCGACACGGCCCTCTTCTACGCCAGCCTCGCTATGGCGCACGGGCTCCGTGCCTACATAGTGCTGATGCCTGGCCACGCGTTCCCCCTGGTCGAGCTGCCCAGCGGCACGCTTGTGCCGATAGAGACGACGCTGCTCAACGAGAAGGTGAGCTTCGCCGACGCGGTGGAGATGGGCGTGAGTGTTGCCCGGAAGGCCTTCAGCGGCCCCTTCCTCGTCGTGGATGTCGAGGCGCTGCAGGCTGAGGGCATAGTGCCCCCCGAGCTGCCCCCGATCGACGTCAAGGACTTGGGCCTCGTTGTGCCGGGCCAGGCCTCCACGGCTACAACGACGACCGTTGTGGCGACCACCACGGTCACAGCCACCACGACAACGACTGCAACGACGAGGCCGCCGCCCGGCCCCGCGCCCGGCTACGTGCTCTACGTTAACCGGCTCGCGCCGCCGGGGTGGCAGGTCGAGGTGCCCGCCGGCTGGAGCCACAGCGAGGACGACACCGGCAGCCTCTACGAGGTCGACTTCAACAACCCGGATGGCGACCAGCTGATAGCGGTGCTGTGGTCCAGGGAGTATGGCCTCGACGACCTGAGGGGCGCTGCGGAGGCGTTCTTCGAGCAGCACTTCGGCGAGGCCTCTGATAGGCATGGCCCGGTGGAGACCAGCGTGGCCGGCGAGCCTGCCACCGCCTACGGCCTCTCGAACAGCGAGGGCTTCCTTGCGTACGTGGTGTTCAGCCACCAGGGCTACTCGTTCATGATAGTGTTCGCGGGGCACTTCAGCGAGCCGCCCAGGGACTTCACGGAGGCTTCGAGCCACTTTTTGGATACCTTCGAGTGGAGGTGAGCATCTATGGCTAGGAATATCTTCTTGGCGGCTTTGGCCGCCCTGCTGTTGGCCGCTGCGCTTGCCGCCGCGGCGTCTGCCCAGATACAGCCGCCCACCGTCTACGAGGTGAACGGCGTCGGCACCTACAGGGTGCTCCCCAACGGCGACATAGAGGTCAAGGAGGTAATAAGCTTCAGCACGTCGGCTTTCGTGAGCTTCAAGCAGAGGTTCAGCCCGCTCTCCACCCTGGTCCGCGAGCTGAGCCCCCGCAGCATGCCGGTCGAGATACGCGGCCTCCACGTCGAGCTCGACGAGGCGAACAACAGGCTCGTCGCAACCTACAGGCTCCGCGGAGCCGCCGTCTACCGCGGCGACGGCGTCTGGGAGATACGCGTAGCCAGCCCCGGCGAGAAGCTCACAGCCACAACAGTAGAGGACGACAGGATAGTGCTGGTCAGAGTCTACGGCGTCGGCCCCGACCTCCGCGTCATGGAGACGATGACGTACCTGCTGCCCAGCGGCGCCAGGGAGCCAAGCTACAGCCCCGAGACCGGGACAATACGCTACATCTACGAGCCGAGCTACACGGCAGGAAAGAAAACGACCACCACCGTGACGACAACCACGGTCACGGAGACGACAACCACCGAGAAAACCCTGACAACAACCAGCGTCGAGAAGCAGGCAGCCCTACCCCCAGCGGCAAGCTACGCCGGCCTAGCCCTCATCGCCGCCGGAGCCGCCATGGCGGCACTCGGCGGGAGGAGGAGCTAGCCCACACCCCTCTCCAGCCCTTTTACCCAGCCTGGCCGCCAACGCGGCCGCCTCCCTCATCGCCGCCTGGCCGAGGCCCCGCGCCGCCTCCAGCAGGCCGGCCAGGCCGTCCCCGCAGCCCATCCCCGTGCCATCCTCCTCCGCGGCGGCCTCCAGGCAGGAGCGGTACGCGTAGAACCGCGCCGCTGCCCCCCGAGCGGCCCTCAGGGCCTCCACGGCCTCCGCCAGCGCGTCGCCGCGAAGCCCCTCCTCGAGGAGCAGCCTGCTCCGCAGAGCCCGGGCAGCCGCCTCGAGCAGCTCGTCCCCGCCGCCCAGGCGGAGCGCCTCCACTGCCTCCCGGAGCGCCTCCTGGCGCCTCCCCAGCTCCGCGTACGCCACGGCCGCCCAGTAGTGGATTAGCCCGCCACCCAGCCCCGCCTTGGCGAGGAGCTCCACCGCCCCCAGCAGGGCCCGGGGCCTCCCAGGCCTCCACGAGGGGTCCCCGAGGAGGCTCCTAAGGAGCTCCACCGCCTCCACGTGGCGCCCGGTGAGGGCGTAGAGGGTGAGCAGCTGCTCCCTACCCGCGAGCCCCTCCGAGGCTAGGACGGCCTGGGCCCCAGCCGCGTCGCTCGCCGCGAGGGGCGCCACCTCCGGGGCCGCCACGTAGCCCCCGCCCTCGGCCCCCACGACGAGCCCGGCCTCGGCGAGGACGTGCAGCTCGTGCACGGGGTCCCGGCAGCCCGGGCAGAGCCTTGCTGCCTCGCCGGCCGCCAGCGGAGCCCCCGCCAACGCAATGGCGGCAAGCATCGTGGCCCTCTTCTCGCCGAGAGCCTCCACCAGGGAGCTCCACGCCCTCCCCGCGGCGAGCCTCACACGGCGCACCGCCTCCTCGAGCCCCTCGGCCCCCCGCGCCGCCTCCAGCAGGCCCGGCAGCCCCCCGCTCGCCCTCCGGAGGGGCCCAGCCCAGCCCCGGGGCAGACCCAGCTGGGCCAGGAGCTCCGCCACCTCTCCCCCGCCGAGGCCGCCCAGCCTGAGCTCAACCAGGCCCGGCATGTAGCGCCTCAGCTCGGGGAGCACCGTGACCAGCACGACGCGGCCCCCGCGGCGGAGCCCCGAGGCCGCCTCTGCAGCCGCGGCGTAGAGCCCCCGGTCCCCTGCAGCGTCGGCGTCATCCACCACCACGGTGGCGTCGAGGGCCTCCAGCCCCTCCGGCCCCGCCCCCAGGGAGTCGAGGAACTCGCCCACCAGGGCCTCGAACAGCCGCGCAGACAGCCCAGGCCCCCGCAGCCAGAGCACCGGCCCACCCGCAGCCCCGGCCACGGCCGCGGCGAGGCTGCTCCTCCCCGACCCCGGCACGCCGTAGACGTTGACCAGCCCCACGGCCCCCGCGGCGGCCCCTAGCTCGGCGCTGCGGCCAACGAGGCGGGCCGGGGCCACAGGCGGCTCCAGGCGCCCACGGGGCCCCCCGGGCTCCCGGCCACTCAGCGAGGCGTAGTCGAGGCAGAGCCCCGGGGACACGACGCGGTACCGCTTCACGCCCCCGCCGCCCCTGCCGCGCCCCACCCAGGCCGACTCGAGGAGCCCGGCCTCCTCGAGCCGACGGAGCCGTCTAGAGGCCTCGGTCTCGTCCAGCCCCAGCACTGTGGCCGCCTCTCGCGGCGACAGCGGCCCACGGCGCGCGAGCAGCGACACGAGCTCCAGGTTGCGGCGGCTAGAGAGGACACGGAGAACACGGAGAACATCGCCACAGCCGTCACGGCCCCCCATGGACCCACCAGGCCCCGGCGCCAAGGGTAACAGATGGAGGGAGGGAACCCCCCGGAGGGGAGAAGACAGACGCCCCCAGGCGGCCCCCGTGGCCCCTAGACGCCCCAACGGCACTATTTCTCATTTCCGCGTGGGTGGCCCCCTAGACCCTCCCCGAGGGAACGAGCGACTCCGCTTGTGGGCGCCGTCGCGGCGCGAACTGGAGGCTCGGAGAGTCACGGCCGAGTAGGCGTGGTCATACAAGAGGCCCCAATGCTAGAGCCAGTGACCCGGTAGGGTTCAAACCCGCGGCGGGCCGGCTACCTCAAGTATCCCCTATGTAGGGTTTCTCGTGGGGGAAGCCGTGGGCCCTAATCCTCGTGAGAGGGGCGGACTAGATTATCATTCCACGAGGGGGTAAACGTATCCGATAACCGCGGGAGGGGGAGGGTTAGGGGATTACTTTGAGCCATGGAACTCGTTTGAAATCCTCGTCGAATGTGAGGATGGCTCCGATGCCATAGTGTTTGGCGGTTATCGCGATTAATGCGTCTCCGGGGAGGAGGTCGTAGTTCTTCACGGTCTCTAGGAGCTCCTGGAGACTACCTTTGTCCTCCAAGACCAGTATGCCGAGCCTATCTATCAATTCTTCAACGTCGTTTATGGCGTCCTCGAAAACGTCTAGACCATGCTCCCTTATGTAGTCACGTAGCTGGCTTAGTTTCCTTACGCCGAGCTTCTTCCAGGCCTCAAGCCTTATGAGAGTAAAGGTCACCTCGTCTACGATTCTGAGGGTTGCTGCGAAGTCCTCCCTCTCCACCAGTATCTGCTTTACCTTAGATGCATAGGGCTCGACGCGGTGCAGGTAGTACACGATGGCGTTGGTGTCTAGCAGTATCACTGCGCTTCAGCCTCAAGCATGAACTCGTCAAGCAGCTCCTTAGGCGCAAGGCCACGCCTCCCATAGAACTCCTCCACGATCCTCCTCCTATCCTCTACTCTCTCTACCCGGACCAGAACCTCCTCACCCTCCCGAAGCTCCAGAGGCTCCAGGGGTCTAAGCACGCCCCCCTCATACCGGACCCTTACGGCCTTAGACAACCCTCCCGCACCCACGTCGACACAGCTGTAAACTGCAAGGCGGATTAGCCTTACCCCTATAGACCCCCGGTGTTTAAATCAAGACCGGTATTCTGGCACAATGCGGTAGCCCCTTATTGCTCCTACTTGCACACGGTGCTGCGGTACTCTATGAGCTTCTCATAGTACTCCCTCACGTTTGGCACAGAGATCAGGAAAAACCTTGCCGCTGTACCCGATGAGTATTGCTTTATCCGCGTCACCAATGTCCAGCACGACAGCAGTACCGCCATCCCTGAACCTGAATAATCCATACTTGTCGCCGGGGCCTCCTTTGCCGAAAACCCTATATTCTCCCAGGCGTCCCTGACGCCGACGAGCTCTATCTTTGACGTGCAGATATCTGCCGTGTCCTCGCACCCCATTGTGCTTATATGTATCTCTCTGCCCTTCACCTAGAAGTCATAGGTCTTAACTCCTAGGAATAGCGCCGGGAGGATGATAACCGAAAACGCCAGGTACACGCCGAGCAGGATCCGAGCTCTCATACTCCACCTTCTCCTGGCACCCCTCGTAACATAGTACACGTAGGCGGCAACCACTATCGGGATAACGACGACATAGACGGGATCAGTGATTAAGTCTAGTACGAGCTTCACCGAGCTCACAGTATAGGACAACTCCATGATCTATCACCTAGGACAATCTCCCGATTCCCTATGGAAGATTATCTAGCATTTATTTCAATATAAATATAGTTAATAGACTTTTCGTGGCCATAGGGAGGCCCGCAGCACTGGCCGCCATAGACGCCTGCAGGCCAGGCATTGACGAAAAGTTCCCCAACAGGCTCATCACGACGAGAACCGCGGAGAAGCTCCGCAGGGCCCACGATGGCCTAGAGAAGCTATGCACAGCAATAACGCGGGGCTAGGCTCTCCTGGCCCTCCCCCCCGGCGAGCCGGCTGGCAGCCAGGAAGGCGGCCACCACGTAGGCGGCTGTGCCCAGCAGCCCGCCTAGCCGGACAGCAAGCACCGTGACGCCAAGGCAGCCGCAGCTGAGGAGCAGCGGCGGCAGCGGATCAAGCACCAGGCGGGCAGCCACAGCAGCCAAGAGGACCGCCAAGCCCCTCCACCCACCGAGCAGCGCCACGGTGTAGCCCCGGTAGGTGTAGAGGCGGGCCGCGCCGAGCCTCGAGGCGGCGGCCTTAGCCTGCAGCGGTGGAAGCGGCTTCACGGTGCCCTCGGCGGGGAGTAGGACCACTATGCCGCTGCCCGGCTCTGCGGCGAGGAGCGTTAGGTGCTCCTCCTCTATCCGCAGCCCCGGGAGGCGCCAGCCGCTTCTTGCGGCTTCGCGTAGCACGCGCTGGGCCTCCTCCGGCGGGAGGCTCTCGATGGGCTTACCGTGCCAGGTCACCAGGGTATAGACTGTGTGGTCGACGGTTGTGGATGGCGCCGGGGCCTAGGGGAGGGGCAGGGGCCCTGGGCGGTTAGCAGCACGGGGACCTTGCCTGGCTCTGCGCCGCGGAGCAGGAGCGGGGTCGAGTGCGCTGCCTCGGGGCCGGCTGCGTGTGTCGCTGGGGCTGCGAGCGCTGCGAGGAGGACGAGGAGGGCTAGGACGCCGTACCTCGGGGGCTCACCGTGCTCTCCTCCGGCGCCTGAGGGGGATCTCCGGGTGGTTAAGCCGCCGGCTGCACATGGTCTGCTCTACATGGGGCGTGGTGGCTGGGTGGGTGTGGAGGCGTGTGGGGCGCCACCTGGGCGGGAATTTAACCATGGTCTTTTAGTTGGGGCCTCGCTGTGCCTATGGGGGACGGGGAGGTGCTCGGAGAGTGAAGGCCTGGGAGGCTGCCCGTCAGCCCAAGGTGGTGGTGACCCCCGATACGCCGGTGACGGCTGTCAGGGCGCAGATGAGGTACAACGAGGAGCCGATAGCGGTTGTCGTCGAGAACGAGAAGACGATGAAGTTCCAGGGGTACCTCACGTGGCGCGAGGTTATCCAGGTTACGAGCCACTACAGCAACCTCCGCGCGAAGGACATGGCTCTCGACTGGCCCGTGGCCTACAAGGACGATGACCTCGAGACTGTCGTGAAGAGGATGGAGGAGGAGAAGGTCTACGCCGTCCCGGTCCTCGACAGCAAGGACAACCCTGTCGTGGTCGGCGTGCTCAGCGTCGCCGACGTGGTGAGGGCGCTCCGCGCCGCCGGCTACGTGCCCAAGGCGGAGACGGTAGCGGAAATAATGACGACAGAGGACCTCGAGGAGTACATAACGACGCCGGATGAGAGGGTTAACCGCGTCTGGGCCGACCTCGTCTACCACGGCAAGCTGGGCAAGGTCGTGGTAAGGAGCAAGGAGGAGCCCATACCCGTAGGCATAATCACGCTGAAGGAGTTCGCGGAGACGGGTCGCTGGTTCTTCCACAGGGAGAGCGAACGCGGCCTCAAGACAGTCGCGAAGGTCAAGAGGATAATGCTGCGCGGCGCGCCCGCCGCGACCCCGGAGACCCCGGTCGAGTACGTCGCCAAGATCATGGCGGAGAACGACTTCACCGTGCTGCCCGTCATAGACGAGGAGACCGGCAGGCTCGTCGGCGTCGTCACCATCTACGACGTGGCGAGGGCCTACCTGGAGGGCGCCAAGCCAGGCAGAGCCAAGCCCGCCAAGAAGGCCGTGCTGCCGATAGAGGTGGCGCCGGAGGAGCGCGTCGCCTACGCCACCACGGAGCAGGTGCTCCAGCAGGTGCTCGTCCCCAAGGAGCAGGCGGTTGAGCTGGTGGGCGTGAGGGCCGCCGACATAGCGAGGCCGGAGCTGCCGGCGGTGACGATAAACGACACCCTGGAGCACGCTAGGAGGATGATGCTCCGCTACCGCACCAACTACCTCCTCGTGGTGGACGAGAAGGGCGAGATAGTCGGCGTGGTCACCAAGTGGGGCATGCTCCGCGCGATAGGCCTCAAGGGCCCGATCTGGAAGCGCCGCGTCCACGACCGCTACTTCATAGACTACGTGATGGACACCAACATACCCAGGATACCGGCCAACGCGAGCCTTGAGGAGGCCGCCCTCCGCCTGGCGGACGCGAAGGCTGAGGTGGGCATAGTTGTCGACGAGAAGGGCAACCCCGTCGGCTTCATAACCAAGGACGACATCGTCGACGCCTACGCCAGGTACCTGCCCGGACGCGCCAAGGTCGAGAACGTGATGACGCCAGGCAGGATAGGCATAGTGCACCCGCACCACAGCCTCTACCACGCTGTGAAGAAGATGCAGACCTTCTACCTCGACGCCCTCACGGTCTACGACGGCGCCGAGATACTCGGCGTGGTGTCCGCCAACAGGCTACCCTTCGTGGCCTACGAGGACGCGGTGACCGGCATCAAGAGCCGCCGCCTCATCTGGGTGAGGAAGCTCGTCCGCGGTGCCGCCAAGAAGGGCCGCTACGTGAAGGTAACCCCGCTGCTAGTCATGGACGCCATGGTGCCGCTCCGCGGCGTACACGTCAAGACAGGCGACGACGTGGTCAAAGCCATAGAGCTGATGAGGGAGCACAACGTCGACGGAGTCCCCGTCGTGGACGAGGAGGGCCGCGTAGCAGGCGTCATAACCAAGACCGACATCATAAGGGAGCTCGCGAGGACCGCCAAGCTCCGCCACGAGCGCGGCCTACCCGTCACCATAGAGAAGAAGGAAGAGGAGAAACAGCGGGCCAAACCCACAGCCCAGTAGCCGCAGACCCCCACTCCCCTCCGTTCTCCACGCAGCCGGTCTTTTCCCCCCAAACAGCAGGGCCCTTTCTCGGGGCCGCCGCTACTCCCTCCTCCACGCCTCCGCGTGGCTCAGAATGAAGTACGCCGCGTCCAGAAGGTCCCGCGCCACGTAGTCAGCCTCCTCAGCCACCTCCCGGTCCGCCGGGTTGACCGCCACCGCCAGACAGGCCTCCCTCATACCCCGCAGGTCCCACACCGAGTCCCCCACGAAGGCCACCTGCCGCATAGAGAGACCCAGCCTCCGCGCCAGCCAGAGCACCGCCCGGTCCTTACGGTCAGCCTCAAGCACCGGGTCCCCGCCCGGCACCAGCCTCCCCCAGGGGTCGAACGCCAGCCGAGGCGACACCCAGAGCCGCACCCCCAGGACCCTAGCGGCCTTCGAGACCAGCACATCCACGCCGCCGCTCACCAGCGCAACCTCCAGCCCAGCCCCCCGGAGGAGGCGGACAGCCTCCCTCGCCTCAGCCGTAGGCTCCACCGGCTCGAACAGCTCCTCCAGGTCCCACCGGGTCAGCCCCGGCCGCGCCTCGAGCCAGAGCATGGTGTCGTGGTACATCCACTCCCAGTACCCTATGCGGCCCTCCCGGAACCACCGGTAGCCACGCTCAGCCTCCTCCGCGACACCCAGACGCTCATGCAGGTAGCCCCAGCTGCTACGGATAGGCACAACCACGCCGTCAACATCCAGCGCGACCAGCCGGATACGGCAGCGGCCCAAGCCAAGCCGGCACCCCGAGTAGAGACCCTCCCCGCCCAGCCAACACCCGGGGCCAGGCAAAAACAGGCACCCACCCAGCTACCACAGTAAAACACAAAACAAACTCCACATTATTGATGTTAGCTATGTCGTTCTTCGACTATCTAAACACGTATTTTGGAACCTGAAATGGGCGGAGTTGCATATATCCATTGGAACAACGTTTCAAACCCATGCAAGTCCATGGGAACCTGTGTGATGTACAGCAAATGCCCCACGGAGAAGGAATTGGGGCTGTTCCAGCCATCACCCCAAGAGAAAGACAAGAAAACATAAAAGGGAGCAGAGAATCCGGTCCTATTCGGCTCCACAACAGAACCATACCAGAAACACTCATAAGAGAAATGCAACGAACTGCTAGGTAGTCGAAGCTAGTCGGCACAATCGTTATACTGAGAAACACTCATAAGAGAAATGCAACCAAGTGGCCGCGACGCCGCATACGCGGCCGCGATAGGCATAACGAAACACTCATAAGAGAAATGCAACGTTAGCGTACCCCACCGCTATCCTGTCCGGCGCGTTCAGAGAAACACTCATAAGAGAAATGCAACTTCATCCCAGTGCATGCCGCTTCTACTCTTGTAATACTTCGCCCAGAAACACTCATAAGAGAAATGCAACTCGAGAAGCTGGGGAAGTGGATACTGGCTTTCGCAGCTGGCGGAAACACTCATAAGAGAAATGCAACTGAGTGCTCCGGCTATCCACGCTAGTAGCAGAGCCGGCAGCACTGAAACACTCACAAGAGAATTGCAATGGCGGGGCGCGGAACGGGTGCACGAGGAGGACGTGGACGGTTCGAAGAACTCACAAGAGAATTGCAACGCGAAGTAGTTCGCGTAGGGTGTTATCTTCTCCCTGGCCCAGGCAGAACTTATAAGAGAATTGCAATGTTTCTTTGATATACTGTAAACCTTGGGGTTGAGTGCAGCAATACTCGGTGAGGGAGGATGTGGGTTTGTGGTGAGGCGAAAACTGTTTAGCAGTTCTTCTTACCTTTCTGTGTCTTGCTTGGTGGGGCTGTGAGGGTTTGGGCTTGGGGCGTGTCCTGGGCGCGGCTCTGGCGGTGTCCGTAACCCTCGTCGTTGTTGCTGCCGCTCTGTGGGCTGGGCTTCCGCCGTGTGGCGTGGCGGCTGCCGCCTATCTGGCGGGGTTCTTGCTGCTTGGCGGGCTGGGCTTGGTGCTCGTCGTGTTGCCGCGGCTTTGCCGGCCGGGGCTCCGGGTCGAGGATGGGCGGCTTGTGGTGGAGCTTGGCGCATGTGGCCGCCTCGTGGCGCCGCTGGCTGCGGTCAGGGAGGTGCGGGTGGTGGAGCGGGTTGGGCTGCTGGCGCGGCTGGCTGGGACCGCGGTGCCTGGGCTGTACTACTCGGGGCTCTACATGCTGCGGGGCGGGGGCCGGGCCAGGGTGTTCGCGGAGAGGCTCCATGGGCTGGTGGAGGTGGTGCTTGATGGCGGGGAGAGGCTGCTGGTGGGGGGCGACGCGCTGAGGGCGCTCGGGGAGCTGAGGGAGAGGCTGCGGGGCCGGGAGGGCGGCGGCTCCGTGGCTGGGGGTCTCCGCCGTGAGGGGCCCGGGGTGGTCCTCGGCCTGGCGGCTGTGGTGGTTGCGGCGTCGACTGTCGCCTCCCTGGTCCTCTTGCTGGCCGTGCCTCAGAGGGTGCCGCTGCACTACGGCAAGGGCTGGGTGCCGGACCGGTGGGGCACGAGGGCCGAGCTGGCGGCTGTGGTGGCCGTGGTGCTGGGGCTGTCCTGGCTCTTCGTGGTGTTGGCTTGGAGGATACTTGACCCGGTGTCCTCGCTCCTGCTCGCCGTCGCCGCCTCGGGGCTCTCGCTGCTAGCCCTCTCCACCGTCCTCCTCTCGGTCCCCAGCATCTGCCCCGCCGCGTGGAGCCCCGCAGGGGGGTAGGGCTAGGCGCTTGCGGGGTTTCGAGGACGTAGGGCTGCTACGACTATTGCTGTGTCCCTTTGTCGTCTTGTCGTCCTGTACACTGCGGTCACGGCCTTGTTGTTTATCCTCTTTTATGTGGTGGCGCGTCTTGCCCGTGTCCTTGGCTGGGTCAGGGTCCTCTATGAGTTGCCGACGGGGCCCTGCGTAAGGTACGGCAGGGCCGGCGACGGCTCTACCTAAAGCTGAGGGACGGCAGGGCAGCTGAGTCCGACGAGGTAGTCGCGGGCAATAGCTGGGTTGGCGCCTTTTCTCTCAGTCTTGGGGCATTGGGTACTCCCTTATGGGCCGGCCCATCCTGGTTGGCGGGGCCAGCCAGTCCACGACGGCCCGTGGATCGCTGTGCTCTACGGTGAACACTATGGGGCCCATGGGGGCCTCGCTGTCGAGGTCTACGAGGCTGACCCGGCCCACGTAGGCGGCCTGCTTGTTCAGCTTGAAGACCAGGGTGTCGCCGCTTATCCCGCGCAGCATGTAGCCCCTTGCGGCGTCGAGTATCCTCTCGCGGCGTAGGCCCTCCCAGAGCCGGAGGAGGCCGCGGAGGCTGTAGGACTCGGCGACGAGGAGCTTGTAGCCGCTGCCCAGGTCCTCGACGCGGATGGTGTCGGGGCGGAACAGGTTAAGCACCGCCCTCTTGACCCGTTCGACGTCCTCCGTGGGCCTTATCTCTGCCTCGACCCGCACCTTGGCCATGGCCTTGGCCCCTCTTCCCTATCCCCCTTGTTTCTCCCCGTGGGGACGCCTGTATATTCGCCGCTGCCCAGGCCCCTATCAACGCGTGTTTATGTGGCTGGCCTGCGGCGGCGCCGAAGCCATGGACCAAGCGGGGCTCTACCCCGAGGCAAGGTACAGCTGCGGGGCAGCCCGCCAAGCCCTCCGGGGCGCCCCGGCGGCCCAGCGGCTCCGCGAGGCCCTCGCCCAGGCCGGGGAGCAGGGCGGCCAGGAGCATACTGGCCTCCATCGGGGACATTTGATCGAGAAAAGGGGGCGTCTGGGAGGGAGGGGCGGCCCGCTAGATGTAGTTGCGGTAGCGCTCCGCGAGCTTCTCGTCGGGGTTGATTATCACCGTCTCGTGGTAGTCCTCGTGTACTATGGCGTTGCTGGGGCAGACGGCGTGGCATATGAGGCACTGGACGCACTCCTCGGGCCGGGCGACGACGGGGTAGCCGTCGGGGCCCTCCTCGTAGACGCCGTCGAACGCGGTGCAGACGCGGACGCAGTTCATGCACTGCTTGCAGCGGTCCTGGATTATCCTTATCTTGACCACGGCCTCACCACCCCCGGGGCCTTGGCGGCTTGAGGACACGCAGGGGCTTCCAGTTCTCGTCGGCCACGACTATGCGGAGCGCGACCCGGTCCCTGGTTGCGGCGTGGGTCGCGCAGGCCATGCAGGGGTCGTAGCTCCGGACCACGGCGGCGGCGTGGGCGTAGACCTCGTCGTCGCTCATCTCGGCCACGTTGAGCCCCATGAAGTAGGCCCGGAGGTCGGCCTCTATCGCGGCGGCGTTTATCGCCGTCGGGGTGATGATGTTTATGAAGGTGGCTTTGCCCTCCTCGGCGACATAGTGGTGTATTAGCGTCCCCCTCGGGGCCTCTATGACTGCGGCGCCCTCCCCCGTGTCCCTGCTGGGCGGGCTGTATATCGGGTCGCCTATGGGCCGCTCGAGCTCCCTCGCTATGAGCTCGTATAGCGCGGCCGACTCTACTACGCGGAAGACGGTGGAAAGGAGGGGGTGCCGGAAGGGCCGGCCAAACTCCTCGGCTGCACGGTCCCGGAGCTCGTCCGCCCACTCCACGTGGTAGGTCTTCACCGCGTTGGCCCTGGCGAGGGCGGAGACGTGGATGGTGCCCTCCCGGGGGTTCTTGGCGCGCCACTTGGTGGTTACCATCCTTATGTAGCTGTAGGGCACGGTGTACTCGTGGAGGTAGTTGAGGTAGTCCCTGCCCCTGTCGCTGAACTCTGCCTCTACCGCGGCGGTCCTCCCATCCATTATCCGGACCCTGCCGTTCACGATGTCGTAGCCGCCGTCGTCCCCAACGAGGGACATCATGTACGTGTAGCCTGGCGGGTAGGAGTCTATCTTCTCCTTACCGCTGAACATGATGTCGAGGGCCTTCTTGGCGAAGAGCTCCATGTCGCCGCGGTGCTTCTCGAAACGCTCCCGGAGCTTCTCGACCTCCTCCCTCGGCGGCTTCCTCGCCACGCCGCCTGGGATGCCATTAATCGGGTGGATGTCGCGGCCGCCGTAGACCTCGACCACCCTGTGGCCGAGCTCCATGAGGGCGACGCCGGCCTTCACGAGCTCAGGCTCGCGTTGGGCGAGTGCGAACATGCTCCTCTTCTCGACGCTCGGCGGCAGGAAGTCGGGGAGCCCGAACACCAGCGGGTGGAGCACCTGGTTGTTGAGGTGTATCCCCATGTTTATCATGCGGCGTATCCTCCAGGCCTCGGGTGGCGCCTCCGCGCCCCGGGCCTGGTCGGCTGCCTTCACGCTGGCCACGTGGTGGGTGGCGCTGCAGACTCCGCAGATCATCGGCGTGACCCTGGGGAGCTCGTCTACGCTCATGCCGAGCCACATTGTCTCGAACATCCTTGTGTCGACGCCCTCGTAGAGGACGTCCTCGACTGTGCCGCCCGGCGACGTCTTCAGCACGACGAAGGCGTGGCCCTCAATAAGGGTCATGAGTAGCTTCTTTATCCTCCTCCTGGTCTCAGTCTTCTCCTCTCCGTGCGCCACGGGCTAGACACCTCCATGGCCGTGGGAAGGGGTGTGCGCGTGGAGTCTCAGGCCTCTCCGCCTCCGGGCGAGGGGGGCGGGGCCTCTCCGCGGGCGAACCGAGCCCTCTCCTCGAGCCGCTTCCGTAGCACCGGGTCGCGGCGGGACTCGACCAGCGCCTTCACGGCGAAGCCGTGGGGCTTGCCGCGGAGCACCTGGCTCGCGAAGGTGAAGACGTAGAACCTCCTGGGGTTGTAGACCTCGAGGAGCTTCTTCACCACCCTGTCGAGGTCCTTGACTGGGTCCAGGCCGGCGAGGGTGGCTATCTTCCTCGCAAGCGCCGTTATTATGTCCATGTCGCGCCGCTCGGCTATCTCGTGGTGGGGGCCGCCGCAGCCGAAGCATGGGATGCCGTGCCTGGTGCAGGGCGCGCCACAGCCCATTGTGGTGACCGAGCCTAGGCAGAGGTAGCCCTGGCTGAGGAAGCATGTCTCTGGGTCCGCGTCCGGCCCAGGCAGGCCCGGCTTGAACTCGAGCTTCTCTATGGGCTTCATCTTCCTGGGGCACTGGCTGCAGACAGTGCTGTCCGCGGTCTTCACGGGCTTGCCCTCAGCTATCGCCCGCAGGGTGAGCATTATGTGCTCGACTGGGGGCGGGCACCTAGATATCACGTAGTCGACGGGCACCAGGTCTGTTACGGCGAAGGTCCTCGGCAGTATCTCGGCCGACTCCTCTATCCTCTCCACACCGTATATCGCCCGCATGCTCAGCCTGTGGTTGAAGCTGTCCGCGTTGCCCCCGATTCCGCCCCAGGCGGCGCAGCTCCCCAGCGCTATCAGCACACGCGCCCTCCGCCTTATCTCCCGCAGAGCCTCCAGGTTCTCCCGGGTCCTAACCAGGCCCTCCACCAGCGCCACGTCGACCTCATCGGGTAGCCTTGTCTCCTCCACCACGAGGGGCCAGTAGACTACCTCGTAGCGCTTCTGGAGGTCGGGCGCCAGCGCCAGCGCGCGGAGCGCCTGAACCTCGCAGCCCCCGCAGCCGCTCAGCGGGACCAGGGCCAAGGTGTACCGGTCCTTCGGCTCAAGCCTAGGCATGGTTCGTCACCACCCGGTAGACGCGGGGCTCGCCGGTGGAGCGGAGGTCGAGCCTCTTGCCGACGAGCACTTCAAGCACGCCCGCGAGGAAGCCCTGCACGAGCCTCTCGACGAACTCGGGGTGGCGGAGCCCCTCCTGCTTGATTATCTCGTGGAACCTGCTCCAACGTATCCTCACGGTGTCACCCTCCAAGCCTATCTCTATGAAGCCCCGGAGGCCCGCGTTGGCTATCTCAACTGCCTCCTCGAGGCTTGTGGCCTCGTAGCCCTCCGCGAGGATCTGGGCCCCCATCCTCCTCCCATACTCCTTCCCAGCCCGGTAGCTCATCGCCACGTTGCCGCCGAGCGTCGTGTAGAGGGCCTCAGAGACCGCGTGGAGAAGCGTGGAGAGAGCGGTGCGCAGGAGGCGGCGGTACTCCTCCAGCGTAACCGGCTTAGCCTCTACCCGGAGCCCTGCCGGCGGCTCCGGCGGCGCCTTCACCACGCCCCTCAGTAGGCATGCATTGGGCCCCGCCCGCTCCAGCGCGACCCGGTACCGGCCGCCCAGCTTCTCGGAGAGCAGCCTCTCAAGGTACCTGCAGCCTATGCTGCAGAGGGTCCTCCCGTAGGGGAGGTCCTCGAGGTAGAGTATCTGCCGTATCGGGCACTCGTAGACTATGAAGTAGAAGGCCTTCTCGCCGTCCTCGCTCCTCACGAAGCTGTCGCCGACGACGTAGGTCCTTATCCTGAACGCGGTGTTCTCGTTCACCCAGCGCAGCGCCTCACCCAGGTCCTTTGGCTCCGGGTAGTGGCGGCGGTAGACCTCCCTGGCGGCAAGGTTGGCAAGGCCACCGGTGTAGGCCGCGGCCTCCTCGATACCGACGGCGGCCATCGCTATTAGCTTTGAGTATACCTCCTCGTCCGTTACCTCCCTCGAGGTTGCCTCCTGTAGCGCGAGTGCCTCCAAGCCGGCTCCAGCCTCCCCAAGACGCGTTTGCTCCTGAAGAGGGGCCGCGCCGCGGCCACCGCCCATTGACGCGTGTTTGGGAGGGACCGGGGCCTGGCGCGGCGAATTAGGAATCCATGTGCGGAATAAACTGGCTGGTTGGAAATTATCTTCCTCCCCGCGGGCTACTCACACAACAACTAAACA
>JAMOSW010000113.1 GCA_027062725.1 Pyrodictiaceae archaeon
GCCCCCTGGCGGTGCGGGGTGTGAGGCGTCTCGCCGAGCGAGGGGCTCGTGCGGAGGGTTAGCAGGTTCCAGCGCGCGGTGAGGCGGCTACGTGGCCTCCAGGGGCGTCCCAGGGAGAGCATACTGGCCGACGAGGACGCCCTCGACATCCTGGAGAACAATCTCCGTGTGGCCCTGGAAGCCGTGCTGAACGTAGCCAGGTTCGTGATAGCGGCCGAGAACTGGGAGAGCCCATCGAGCTACCGCGAGACGGCCTCAATACTTGCCCGGCACGGCGCGCTCTCTCCCAGGGAGGCCAGGCTGCTCGCAGGTCTCACCGGGCTGCGCAACGTGATAGTCCACATGTACGCAGACGTCGACTATGAGAGGCTGCTGGAGGCCCTGGACATGCTCCCCATCATAGAGGGGCTCATGGGGCGCCTCCTAGGGTACCTTGAGGAGAGGGGCTGGACCCCTAAACGGTGGGAGAGGGTGGGGCCGGCTACTCTATCTTCGGCAGGTAGCTGAGGTCGAGCCTCTCGGGCTCGGCGTCCACCAGCTTGCCCTCGAGGAAGTCCTGGTAGCCCTTGAGGTCTAGCAGGCCGTGGCCGCTGAGGTTGAAGAGTATCACCCTGGGCTCGCCCTCCTTCTTGGCCCTCAGCGCCTCGTCTATCGCGGCCTTCACTGCGTGGGCGCTCTCAGGGGCAGGGATTATGCCCTCTATCCTGGCGAACTCAACGGCAGCCTTGAAGACCTCCGTCTGGCTGTAGGCTACCGGCTCCACTATGCCGTGCTTGACGAGCATGCTGAGGGTCGGGGCCACGCCGTGGTAGCGGAGGCCGCCCGCGTGTATCGGAGGCGGGATATAGCGGTGGCCTAGGGTGTGCATCTTGAGGAGCGGGGTTAGGCCGGCGACGTCGCCGTAGTCGTAGCGGTACTCGCCCCTAGTCATGCTCGGCGCCGCCCTCGGCTCGACCGCTATGAACCGAGTCTCGGTTTTGCCGGCGAGCCTGTCCGCCACGAAGGGGTAGGCGAGGCCGGCGTAGTTGCTGCCGCCGCCCACCGCGCCTATCACGACGTCGGGGTACTCGCCGAGCTCCTCCAGCTGCCTCTTCGCCTCCTGGCCTATCACCGTCTGGTGCAGCAGGACATGGTTCAGGACACTGCCGAGGCTATACTTAGTGTCCTCGTGCTTCAGCGCATCCTCTATCGCCTCGCTTATCGCTATCCCCAGGCTGCCCGGGTTGTCCG
Organism: Pyrodictiaceae archaeon; assembly: GCA_027062725.1. Taxonomy (GTDB): domain Archaea; phylum Thermoproteota; class Thermoprotei_A; order Sulfolobales; family Pyrodictiaceae; genus QNYQ01. The sequence continues at coordinate 1,231 of JAMOSW010000113.1, forward strand.
GGTCCTGCTCCAGTATCCTCCTACCGGCCTCCGTGTAGGGGCTCGGGCTCGGCACCACCTCCGCCCCATAGACCTGCATCACTATCCTCCGGTACGGCTTCTGCTCATAGCTAACACGCACCATGTACACCCTGACCTTGAGGCCGAACACGGCGCCCGCCAGCGCCAGCGCACTACCCCACTGCCCAGCCCCCGTCTCAGTGGTCAGCCTCCTAACACCCTCCAGCCTGTTATAGTAGGCCTGCGCCAGCGCCGTGTTGATCTTATGGCTCCCCGTGGGCAGAACGCCCTCGTACTTGTAGTAGATCCGGGCGGGGGTGTCGAGGGCCTCCTCGAGCCTACGGGCGCGGAAGAGCGGGGTAGGCCTACCCAGCTCGAGGTAGACGCGGCGAAGCTCCTCCGGGATAGGTATCCACCGCTCCGTCGAGACCTCCTGCTCGATAAGCGCCCTAGGGAAGATGGGCTCCAGGTCCTTAGGCGACACTATAGAGCCGTCGGGCCTCCGGGGCGGAGGCAGCGGCTCCGGCAGATCCGGGACAATATTGTACCACCGGTCGGGCAGAATCTCCTCCCGCTGAGACGCACGCAGACCGTAAACCGGCATAACGTTTGCACCACCATTACGCCGAGCCGTTTCGCCTATCCCTGAACGGCATGCCAGACTCCCGGTATGCAACCTTAATCTGGCTTCCCCACACTGTTCCCACCGGGAACAGACAGAAAACACAGAGACTCAACATAGCTACACCTTACGCCCTGAAAGCATCAGTAGCACATGCCTGGTACACACAAGGAAAGAAGGATGCCGTTGCTTGAGGATGTGGTAGCGGCCACGGCCACTTCGAAGAAACGCGTAGAGCCTCTACAGCGGGCCATGTCAAGCATTGCGAGAAGAACTCCAATTCTCGGACAAGTATACCAACATAGTCTCTACCATAATCGCCGCTATGTTGAGTCTGTTAGGGAAAACAACTCTCTGAATCATCCAAGCTAAGATTCTGAGAATATGCCTTGACAGCGCCAACGAGGCACAAGGCAAGAACATTGTTATAATCGTTGTCGACGGTCTTCGTTATTACTGAGGAACACCTCTATGGCCGGCTATAGTGGGCAACCACCCCTTCTCCTAGAATCACGCCCTGGTTCGTGGACAGCTCTACGCTGCGGCGCCACAGACATACTCCTCGATGCCAAGCATTCTCTCCGGCCTATACCCCTCGACGCACGGCGCCATAGTCTCCGGCAAGGTAAAGAATGGTAAAGAATATGAGTATGGTTGTAACCCTCAAGCCGTTAAAGAAGGAGGCCATGACATTATCAGGGCTGGCCTTCCTGCTAAAGTGGAAGCTAATCACTTCTATCATCCTTACGGCCGGTATGGCGTCGACCACGGACGTACAGTGTTCAACAAACTCCTTGAGGTTCCTCTCGTGCTTGCAGGCCCATACCTAGGGTCAGCCAGGGCAGCACTTGAATCAGGGCGGCCAATAAGCGCTATAGGCGTATTGCCAATGATACCTGGCTGGCTAGGGGTCTCTCATCGGCTAGCCGTAAGCGGCCATAGCCTCTTGCGGGATCCGCTATCCACAGAACGACGACCCATCGCAGAGTCCGTAGGATCGGCTATAGGAAGAAGACCCTAATAGCGGGGAGATACAAGCTGCTCTATGCACCTGGCGATGGTGTCACCTGGGTATTCGACGTCACCAGGACCCGCTGGAACACAAACCCACTAGACGATAGGGGCCTCCTTGACGAGCTGCTGCGAGGCCTCAAGGGGTATGCTAGCATGCAATATTTTCGCTGCATCGAGGCTTCCCTGCCCCCAGGCGCGCGAGGCAAGCAGACACCATGACTAAACATACGCATATACTCGTGATAGAGGAGCTTGCCTGGCCCTATGGCGGCGGAGGCGAACTTGCCACATACCTCTGGGTTAGGCTGCTCTCCCGACGCTACCGTGTCACGCTCCTTACCGCGAAGATAGGCAAGAAAGAGAAGAATGTGCTTGAAGAGTGTGGCGTGGAAGTAGTCCATGCACCCTGGATAGACGTGTCCTCTCGGCACCGGGTCTGGGCTACGATGGAACGAGGCTCGGAGAAGCTGCGAAAGATAATACGTGACCGAGCGGATATAGTGCTTGTCGCGCGCCTAGGTTATCCCGCTTTAAGGATAGCCGCAGAGGAGGGGGTAGTGTCCATAAACCACCTTCACGACTATGTAGCGATAGATCCCAGCGGGGTTAGGCCCTCACGACGTTACACACGTGCACCGCTCATCCTACTCCTTGGCCCGCGGAGGTACCTCAAGAGGCTTGCAGCCACACCCCTATGGCGTAGATACATCAGCTTGCTTGACCTTGCCTCGGCCTCGGTGTTTGTCTCCGCTAGGCAGAGAGATATCACATGTAGGGCAAGGCCGAGGCTCTGCAGGAATGCCTCAGTGATACATAACCCGCTTCCACCCCTAGAGGCGGCCGAGCCACCGAGGTGGCTTCCCCGCCGCTTCGTTCTCTATGGTGGCGGTCCCAGCAGGCTGAAAGGGGCACACATCGTTAGGAGGCTTGCAGGGCACCTCGTAGAGCATGGCTTGTATGTTGTAGCTACTGGTTTCCCTGTGAAACATCCTACTGAGAAGGGAGGCGTAGTGTACGCGCCGAGACTGAGCCACGGGGCCTATCTGGCTACGCTTAGGGAGGCAGAGGCCCTACTATTCCCCTCGATACAGGAGGAGCCTCTGCCCTACGCTGTCGTCGAAGCAGTGCTTCTCGGAAAACCCGTTCTTGCCACCCGGGTGGGCGGGGTACCAGAGATACTTGGAGAAGAGTATCCTCTCTATATCCGCAGCTTCAGCAACCACGACCTAGCCTCCGTCGCTGCCAGCCTAGAGAAGCTGGGTGAGGAGGCTGCGGCACACGCGAGGAGGAGGTCGCAGAAGCTGCTATCGGATTGGAGCCCCGAGAAGCTTCTGGACAGATTTGAGTCCTTGCTCTCGCTAGTCGAGGAGGTTAAGAATGCGTGAGGCTACCTTGTCCCAACTGTGTTGCCGGACTTTCTCGAGGCCCCGTGAAGCCTTCTTGAGCGCCTCGTCCGGCTTATCGTGGACAGCTCTAAGCGCATCCGCCAGGGCAGCCGGGTCGCCGGGCGGGACGATATAGCCTGTCTCCTCGTCTATACGCCCAAGCATCTTGAACAATGTGGTCGCCACTACCGGCTTGCCGTAACCCATGCACTCCTCGACTGCTATGCCGTAGCCTTCTTCCCCGAGGCTTGCCGCGACACAAACATCGGCAACGCGGTAATAGGGGTCTACGTCCTTAACGTTAGGCCTTAGCTCTATGAGCCTTCTTCCAGCTCTAGCGTTAATCTCGGCCGCCTCCGCCGCCAGGCGCTGGTAGTAGCCCCTATCTGTGAGCCCCCCAACAAGGACAACACGGAGCTCTCTCCGAGCCCACTCGGTTTCCCTAAGGAGAATATCCACGGCTTTCAGTAGCACATGCTGCCCCTTGTTGGGTGAGAAGCGCGCCACCTGCACAACGTCGAAGAAACCGTTCTCGACATGGACACGCTTCATGGGCGCCTCGACACCCTCAAAGCCAAGCACCCTTATCCTATCCGGAGAGGCCAGGGAAACCCTAGCCACGTCCATGGCTACACGCTCCGTCGGGACAATGACCACGTCACTAGCTGAGGCGCTTCGGGCGAGAAGCCACAGCCGAAACTGCTTTCCCGCACTGTCACGCCTATGGATTAGACCCAGATCGTGTATGATGAGGGCTACTCTGCCACGGTAGCCGAGGCGTCTGAGAAACCAGGCTGTAGCCGAGCTCCAGTATGCGTTAACAAGCACGACATCGGGCTCTATACGGGCTACCTGTTTCGCAGCCTCCCAGTCCACGCATATGCTTCTCAAGAGTGGCATCCATCTACAGACGCCGTCTATTCTCACGACCTCTACAGCACTGGGTGACACGTTGCTTGCAGTCACAAGGAGTACTCTATGGCCTTGCTTTGCTAGCTCCTCGGCCACCCTTGTAGCGAATAGCTCAGCGCCGCCATGGACAGCGGGCCATGCAGCCCTTGAAACAACCGCTATAACAGTCGCGGCCAAGAGCCGGCCCTCCGGGGCATAGCGGGCCACGATAGCAGCTATAACTTGGGGCCGCTTGTGCCGCTACAGCCGTGCCCGCTCCCATGCATGGCGTAGTGGGTTGGCTATGCAGCCCTTAGTTGCCCTGCTCTGGGTCAACTACAACAGCATGCCGATAATTGATGTTGTGCTTGATAGCCTTAGATCCATAGAGGAGCTCGACTATGACAACTATGTGCTAATAGCTGTTGATAATGCATCAACCGATGGTAGCTGGGAGAAGCTGCTTGAGCGCATAGAGGCTGCACGTCGAAAGGGCCTACGCGTTATCACAGTGCAGCTTGCTGTAAACAGCGGCTTTACTGGAGGAATGAACGCCGCGTACAGGCTCGCACTCAAGCTTGGTGCACGCTACGTGGCTGTCCTCAACAATGACGCTGCGCCCTTCAACAAGAGTATAGAGATGCTCGTAGAGTTCATGGAGCAGCATCCGTGTGTGGGATCTGTACAAGGGGCGGTTCTGTATTACGGCGAGGACAGGGTACAGACCGCGGGTAACTACCTCAGCGAGCTCCTCACAGCACATCTGGCCTTCGAGGGGCTTAGGCCGGGCGAGCTGCCCCGGAAGCCGTACCATATCACCTATGCTAGTGGAGCATATGCACTGTATAGAGTTAAGGCGGTAAAGGAGGCGAGGAGAGATCAGCGACTTTTTGATGACTGGGTCTTTGCATACTTTGATGACAACGCTATTGGGTTAGCTCTCTGGGGCGCAGGGTACCGAGTAGTGGGTGTACCGAGGCCGGCGGGCTGGCATGTAATGAGCGCTACTTTCAAGAGGCAAGGCCCACGGCGTCTCTACCTAACCTCCAGGGGACACCTCCTTGCTGCACATGTCTCGGCATCGAAATACCGTGCCGTAGTTGAAGCCTCTTACCTTAGGAGGCTGGCGTACTATGCATCGCTTGAGGCGGCGGGTGCCGTAGCCCTAGGCTCAGCAGCAGCGATAGCGAGGGCAATACGCGATGCTAGAAAACAGGCGCATAGAGTCGCTGCAAGGCACACTATACGGAAGGGATACGCTACAGCGCCCATCCTGCACGTCAAGTCTATGGAGGCAACGATGTATATGTTGTCAGGCACGCCTCTCACGAGGCTCCTCTACCGTAGGGCTGCTGCCCTCGCCGCTCGGCACGTCTTCGACGGCTGCGACAAATGAAGGACTTAGTCTCTCTCGGTCGGACTTCCCTCACCATTATCCCGCCGAGAGACATCATCGTTGCTTCCCACCTCCGAGCAGCCTGTGGGGCATAGCGCGAGGGCCCGGAGCCACCTGTCGAGCCCGTCGGGGAGCCCCACTCCTCTGCGGCTCCACCTCTCGTCGCTGAGCCCCATCACGTAGACGTGGACTGTGCGGACTATCCCGGCCTCGTCCTGCAGGCGGCGAGTGTAGAGGGGGAGCCAGCCCGGCACGGGGAAGTCCACCGTCACAACCCTGGCCCCAGGGCGGAGCTGCTCCTCGAGCCTGGGACGGAGCCGCTCGTTAATGCTCGCGTAGAGGTAGAGGTAGACCACGGTCGCCTCGGAGAGGTCCGTCTCGTAGAAGTCCTCCTCCCTTATCTCCACCCTATCCCCGACCCCATGTATCCTGGCGTAAGCCCTCGCAACCTCCGCCAGGAACGGGTCTATCTCCACCCCGACCGCCCGGGCGGCGCAGTAGTCCCTGGCAGCGAGCACCACTACGCGGCCATCCCCCGAGCCGAGATCATACACCGTGTCGCAGGGCCCAACCCAGGCAGCCTCGAGAGCGGCCCGCACCACGCTCAACGGCGCCGGAATGTAGGGGGCAGTCTGCGGCAAGGCTCCTTCCCAGCCCCTCCACGCCGGGTGCCGCCGCTGGCCCCCACCCGGGGGTCTATGGGAGTATCCATGTCCCCGCCTCGCCGCGAAGAGCCTCGACGCCCTTCTCCAAGCGGGCTATTATCGCGGGCCTGCCGGTGGCGGAGGCGTAGAGGGCTGCAGCCTCCAGCTTAGGCCCCATGCTGCCTGGCGGCGCCTCGCCCCTCTCAACGGCCTCCAGGGCCTCCTCTGCGGTCATACATGGCACCAGCTGCTGCCTCGGGGTGCCGTAGCCCCGATAGAAGCCGTCCACACCGGTGAGGATCAGGAGCGTTGTGGAGCTTAGCCTGCGGGCGAGGAGAGCGGCTACATGGTCCTTGTCTATGACTGCTTCGACGCCGCGCAGCTGCCCTACCCCGGTCTCGACGACCGGTATGCCGCCACCACCGGCGGCTATGACCACGTGGTGGCTGGCGAGGAGGCTCAGTATAGCGTGCTCCTCCACTACTCTCTGGGGGCGCGGGCTGGGGACAGCGCGGCGCCAGCCGCCGCGGGGGTCACGTATCATCCGCCAGCCTGTCTCCTCGGCCAGCTTCTTCGCCTCCTCGCCGCTATAGAGGGGGCCTATGGGTTTGCTGGGCTTCGCCCAGGCCGGGTCGCTTCTGGAGACGACCGCCTGCGTCACGATTGCCGCGACGCTCCTGCTCCCCATGCGCTCCTCGAGCTCGTCCCCAATGGCCTGGGCTAGGAGGTAGCCGAGCCACCCCTGGGTGGCTGCGACCGCCTCGTCGACGGGGAGTCTCGCGCCGGAGCGCCAGGCCCACTCGAGGAGGGCGCCCACCTGGGGCCCGTTACCGTGCACTACCAGGACCTTGGCGTGCAGCGCTATCTCCGCCACTATGGCTGCCGCTCGGCGCACGTTCCTCCACTGCGCCTCGAGGCCCTCGCCGGGGGCCTGGAAGGCGTTACCACCGAGGGCCACCACTATGAGGCCAGCGGGGGGCCAAATGCTGCCCCTTTGGCAGCCTCCCTCACGCCCTGTTCTCGGAGCCTGTCCCTGCAGCGTCTCGCCGCTGCCAGCTGCCCCCAGCATCGTCCTTATGAAGTCGTATAGCTCGTCTATACTGTAACGTGGAAGGGCAAGGATGTCTTCTCTCATCATGTGCTCTATGCAGCCGCAGAACATGACACGGTTCATCGAGTTGTGGTAGCAGCGGATTACTCTGCCCGCCTGTTGCTTGGTAAACCCATAGCGCTCCATGAGGGCCTCAAGTAGTCCGTGGCTCTTCCTTCCCGTGGCTCGTGATGTATCGCCGTGTTCTTTGTCCAAGGCTGTGCGGCCTCCCTCCTATTCACAGGGTTTCCCTGTGGTGTTTTGTTTCGTTTCTTGCCAGTGTTTGTCTTTTGTTTTGGTTGTTTCTGCTGGATGTAAGTGTTTTTATCTGGGCACGGGGCTACATGCAAGCATACAACACGACTGCTAAAGTAGCGTGCGTGTAAATCCTTCCTTTGGGGTGACACATGATGCCCGGGAAGAAGCGTGTCGTGGTGATAGGCGGCGGCATTGCAGGCATGGGCGTAGCCCACGCGCTCATGGATAAGGCGGCTGAGGCCGTCGAGGTCACCGTGGTCACCAAGGACCCGTTCTACATGACTGGGCCCAGCAGGCCCCTCCTGCTCACCAACGAGCAGAGCTACGACAGGATGATCCGCGGCTACGAGGAGGCGGCGAGGAGAGGCATAAAGTTCGTCTTCGGCACGGTTAGGGCCGTGGACCCGGCGGAGAGGATAGTGGAGATAGTCGAGTCCCCCACCAGGCCCGCCACGGTCAACAGGGTTGAGTACGACTACCTCGTGGTCGCGCCGGGCGTAGTGCTCGACGGGAACGGGATAGAGGGGTACCGGGAGAACTGGTGGAGGAACGCTAACGTCTACGAGCCGGGCAGAGTGGACGTGCTGAAGCAGAGGATATGGACCGCCGAGCAGGGCGCCGTGATAGTCTACGCGCCTCGGCAGCCCTACCGCTGTGCACCCGCGCCGGCCGAGACCGCGATGGCGATATACACGGTGCTGAAGCACCGCGGCGTTGAGAAGAACTTCAGGATAATACACGTGGACGCGAACGATAAGCCCCAGCCCCCGCCGATAGCCGACGTGATAAAGCAGCGCTACGAGCAGGCCGGGATAGAGCTGATAACGAGCAGGGAGATAACCGAGGTCGGCCCCGACTACGTGGTGCTCAACGACGGCGAGAGGCTCGAGTACACCATCCTGGCCATGCTGGAGCCTAACAGGGCACCCAGGTTCATAGAGGAGGCTGGGCTGGGCGAGAAGTGGTTCGAGGTCCGCAGTCCCCAGGACCTAAGGAGCCCCAAGTACGACGACGTCCTCGCGGCTGGCGACGTCGCGAAGCTCCCGTTCCCCAAGAACCAGGAGATAGCCTACGAGAGCGCACTGTTCGCCGCCAACAAGCTGCTGGAGATGCTTGGCGTGGGCGTGGAGCCGTTCAGCGCCCAGTACGCGTTCCTCGGCTGGGCCTACCTGGGCAACCTGGAGGGCAAGCTGGAGACAGAGAGCGTCCAGTTCGGCCTCAACTTCACCACCAAGCCGCCGAAGGCCAGCAAGGACCCGGTGCCCAAGAAGGACTACACCCTCCAGAAGGACAGGTGGGAGCAGAGCTACCTCAACCGCCTCTACCACCCCAAGCCCATGTAGCCCTCCCGGCCGGGGCGCCCCTCTTTTCCGCTAGCTGACGAGGCCATCCCCCGGCCTCCTCTCCATGAGCCGCGTCCTCCTGCCCTTGTTCTAGCCGCCGCTGGCCGCTATGGCTGGCAGCGTTATCCGCACCCGGTAGAGGCCGTCGCTGCCGGTGACGCCCTTCACCACGATGACCAGGTTAGGGCCCTCTATGCCCTCCACTCTTGTGCCCGCTACGGGGCTGTAGGTTGCCGGTAGGCTGCAGCTGCTACAGTCAGGGCTGTAGTCCTCCTCCGTGACGAGCAGCTGAGTGTCGACTGTGTAGCCGTTGAGGGTCTCAAGTCTCGGCTCTAGCAGTGTCACCGACGCACAGTCGGGGCCTATGAGGCACCTCAGGTTCACTATCTTGAGTACCGCTTCGAGGCAGAAGGCTGTGCCCGGCTCCCCGCTCACCGTGAGGGTTAGCTCGTCGTTAACAGACTTTAACGTAACTGCAGTATTGGAGCCAGTAATGTTGACGCAGGTGGGGCAGAAAGTGGTGGCGACGAGCGCGATGTTGTCGCTCCAGTCGCCGATCTCCACAGTCACGTGCACGCCCAGCCTGTCGAGCCACATGCTGTAGGCTGCGGCCGTCGAGGCAGCCAGCACCGCGAGGACCGCCAGCATGTACGCCACTGTCTGGCTCCGAGTGGCCGGCACCCTATTCCCCAGCATGGTAGGGGCCGCGGCAGTGTTAATGCGGGATGTGGAGCTGTGGCCCAGACCAGGGGTCCACCCGGAGGGGCGGTGGCTGCCGCGTGGCCAGCGGCGTGCCCATGGTGCGGCTAGGCAGGGGCGGTCCCCGGGTGCCCCGCGTGGCGCTGGGCATGTGGCAGGCCGGCGGCCGGCTCTGGGGCGCCACGGGGCCCCGCGCGGTGCGGGAGGTGGTGGAGGCTGCAGCGGGGAGGGGCCTCCTGTTCTTCGACACTGCCGAGCTCTACGGGGCCGGGAGGAGCGAGGAGCTGCTGGGAGGGGCTCTGCGGGAGGCAGGCGTGCTCGGCGAGGCCTTCATCGTGACCAAGGTTGCGGGATACCGCGTCACGCGGCGCGGGATAGTCTCCGCCGTGGAGGCGTCGGCGAGGAGGCTGGGCAGGAGGCCGGACCTGGTCCTCTACCACTGGCCCCCGCCGCACCCCTTCAGCATCTGCAGGGTGACACGGCTCCTCGAGGAGACCGCGGCGCGGGGCCTCACGGCCTACATAGGAGTGAGCAACTTCAACGCCCCGCAGCTCGAGGAGGCCGCCCACTGCACGAGACGCCACGAGGTCATCGCCGACCAGGTCCACTATAGCCTCGCGCACCGTGTGCCCGAGCACCGCCTCATCCCCACGGCGGAGAGGCTCGGCGCCGCGGTGATGGCGTGGGGGCCGTTGGCGAAGGGCGCCCTCGCCGGCCGGAGGAGGGCCGACAACTGGGCCCGCCGCCTCGACCCCGTCTTCAGGGAGGCCTCTAGGGATGAGGGGCTCCAGGCCGCGCTCGGCGAGGTGGCGGAGAGGCTCGGCACCACGAGGGCCGTGGCTGCGCTGGCCTGGCTCGTAGCGAAGGGCGTGGTGCCCGTCGTGGGAGCCAGGAGGAGGCGCCACGTCGAGGCAGCCGCGGAGGCCGCGGCGCTGGAGCTCCCCGAGTGGGCGATTAGGAGGCTGGATGAGGCCTCCCGGCGCTACCTCACCCGCTGGGGTACATGCTACCGGGAGCTTCACTGGAACCGCTACATCCCGCCTCCCATCCAGTGGCTCATATACCGCGTCGTGCTGCGCGGAGTCTAGCAGAGACGCCTCCTCCCCCGCGTGCGCCGGCCTCGACGCAGGCCCTCCCCGCCCGGGCGGGTTTGTGCCGCTGCGGCGCCGGCGGAGCCCTACTTTAACATCCAGCATGGCCTTCTCTGAGGAGCCCGGGGGTGCCCAGAGGGCCTTGATGGTTGAGCTTCCGGGCTTCTTCGAGCTCTATGGGGCGGTGAAGTTCTACAGCCTCGCCCGCGTCTTGGAGCTCGATGCCTCGGGGGCTGTGGGCCGGGGCGTCTACGTGCTCCGCCCCGGGGAGGCGGAGGAGGCGTTCAGGGAGCTGGCCATAGTGGTGCCCATAAAGGACGATGAGATAATGAGCCTTGCTGGTGTGGTGGCGGGGGTGCCCCACGCCGCCCCACTGGTCATCGTCTCCGCGTCGGCCCGGGAGCCTGTGGACCAGTACCGGCACGAGGTGGAGCTGGCAAAGGCGGTGCACGAGAGGACCGGGCGGGGGGTGCTTGTACTGCACCAGCGCGACCCAGCATGGGGGGAGGCGCTGCGCGGCACACCACTCGAAGCAATGCTGGGCGAGGATGGGCTCGTCCGCTACGGGAAGGGCGAGGGCATGCTCCTCGGCCTCCTGGCGGCCGCCTGGCTCGGCGCCAGGTACGTGGGCTTCATAGACAGCGACAACTATGTGCCGGGGAGCGTGCACGAGTACGCCACCGCCTACCTCGCAGGCTTCAAGATGATGGGCGGAAAGAGGTATGCTATGGTCAGAATCAAGTGGCCCTATAAGGGTAAGCTGCCGGGGATAGCGGGCGACGTCTACCTCCGCCGCCGCGGCAGGGTCTCGATGCACACCAACCGTGTCATCAACCTAGCCCTCAGCGTCATGAAGGGCGTCGAGACGGAGATAGTGCAGACGGCGAACAGCGGCGAGCACGCCCTAACCCTCGACCTGGGGCTCAGGATGGAGTGGGCAGGCGGCTTCGCAGTCGAGCCCTACCAGCTGGTCAGCCTCCTACGCGACTGCTGGCTCCAGGTCGAGGAGCGCTGCGCGTTCCGCGAGGGCGTGGAGATAGCCCAAATAGAGACCAGGAACCCACACCTCCACGCAGAGCGGGGAGACGAGCACCTGGCCTCAATGCTCGCCACCAGCCTTGGCACCGTCTACCACAGCCCCCTCGCCGCCGCCAGGGTACGGGAGGAGATACTCCACCTGCTCGAGGAGCACGGCTACCACGGGGAGCCTCCGGCGCCCCGCGTCTACCCGCCCCCCGCCGAGGCCGGAAACCCCCAGAGGCTGTTCGAGGAGTTCCTCTCGGCGAGCAAGGAGGCTGTCTACCTTGAGCCACGCGGCTAGGCCCTGCAACCCCCCGTCACCCCCCTGGTTCGCCGTGAGCGACATAGACGGCACCATTGTCGACCAGTCCTTCACGGTGACAGAGGAGGAGAGGCGCGCCGCGGGGCTCCTAGCCGCCGCCGGCATCCCCCTCGTGCTCGCCACCAGCAAGACCCTCGACGAGGCAAGGATCTACGCCAGGAAGCTCCGGCTCCCAGAGAGCTGTCCAGGCCACGCCATCATAGCGGAGGAGGGCGCGGTGGTCGAGGCCTCCTCGCCGGGCCTGCTCCCCGAGGAGAGGCTCGTCCTCGCCCAGGCCCCGCCGGAGCCTGAGGAGCTGCTGCCCCCCGGCTGCAGCGGCAGCGTGAAGAACATCACGGAGATGAGCCCCGAGGAGGTCTCGAGGCTCACCGGGCTCCCCCCGGCCGAGGCTGTGGCCGCCACCAGGAGGCTGTACACGCTCGCCCTCCACGGGCCAAGGCGGTGCCTCGAGGAGGCAAGGGTGAGGGCCGCGGAGATGGGGCTCTACGCCAGGCTCGGCCGCGTCTTCCTCATGGTGGGCCGTATCCGGGGCAAGGCCGCCGCCCTGAGAGAGCTGCTCCGGCGCAGCCCCCGGCTCCGCCACAGCCGGCTCATAGCCCTGGGCGACAACGAGATGGACCTAGAGATGCTGGAGACGGCGGACATCGCCATAGTAGTGCCTCCAAGGGACGGGAAATGGCCCCGCCCACGCCGATGCGACTACCTCGTCGCCCCCGCCCCGGCCCCCGAGGGCTGGGCGGTAGTGGTCTCATGGCTCGCGAGGATACTAGCCACCGGCATGTCCCGGGCGCCGCCCCCGCGCGTCTAGACGTGGCCACCGCGAGGCCCGCACCGTAGAGCCCCGGATAGCCTGCCGGGCTCCACCTGCCCAGCAGAAGGTGGACAGCTGCAACAAAACTCATCGCCCCAAAGAGTAGCCCGACGTCGGGCACAGTGTAGCCCGTGGCGAGCAGCATATGGGGCAGCAGGAACGCAGAGAACAACGTCGCCTCGCTAGCCGCCATGAACACGGGGTGGCGGCGCGCAGCACGAGGCATGCCTGGGAAACATTGAGGGAAAACCAGCCCCCGGCGGGCTGGCCAGCGCCAGAAAGGGCTCCACGAGCTGTGGGGCAGCCGTCTAGACGGCACGGCGGGGCTAGTCTAGGCGGCCCCGGTCAAGCTCGGCCATGAGCTCGTCGAGGTTTATGACTCCGAGCCCGGTCATGTAGTCGGCCGCGCCGTAGGAGACCAGGAGCCTTCTCCGGTCGAGCCTCCAGGCGCCGCAGGGGAACACGGTGTAGCTGCGGTCGCCGTAGATCTCGTAGAGGGTGCGCGGCTCCATGATGTATCTTGGCGTGACGGCTATGACGCGGAGGCCCTCCTCCCCGGCGTCTTCGAGGAGGGCAGCGTATAGCCTGTAGGCGGTCAGCTCCCGGTCCACGCCGTGGATGAAGGCCAGCAGCTTCCCGTCCCCGAGGCGGAGCGGGGGCGTAGCCCAGCCGTTCTTCAGCTCGAACCTGGCGGGGTGCACCACTATCGTCGTGTCCCTCACAACTATCTCGGCGGGGCCCCCGGCCTCCTTTGCGGCCCGGGCCGCCTTCTCCAGCTCCCCGGGGTCCACCCTGCTCGCGACCAGGTAGAACCGCTCATCGTCCATGTGGAGCCTGTGGAAGAAGTAGAGGCCCCTGCCCGTGTCGACGAAGAACGCGTTCTTGTCGCTAACCACGTGGCGCCGCAGCCCCTCCGGGAGCACAGTGACGCCTATCTTGACCCAGCTGCGGTAGTCGGGGGTGTAGGCGGTTACGGGTATCGTCCTGGGCCTGCCCGGAGGCGGCTCGAAGTAGTACCGGGTCCTCCCCGTGTAGGTCATGAAGAGCCCCGGGGCGCCGGGCAGCGTGTAGACCCGGGGGTCCTCGGCGCCCCAGAAGTCGTAGCCCATCGAGGGGTAGGCGACGAGCTTGCCCGCGTAGTAGTTGAGGTTCACGTCGCCGCTCTCGACGTCGTCTAGTGGGACACGGACCTCGGCCACCGCGGAGACGTACTTGTAGTAGCCGAGGATGACTCGGACATAGAGCCTCGCCTCGCCCTCCACCACGGCGAGGCTGGGGTTGAACGCCGCTATCGGGTTACCCACAGGGTGGTCGTTGATGTAGAGCCTCTTCGGCGAGATGACGCCAACCCTCTCGACGATGTCGTGGGTCTCGAAACGCCTAGCCCTCGCAGCCTCCCGCGCACCCACAGCCTCACGGAAGAACCCGGCATAGCCCGGACCGTCAGCCAACACAGGGCAGCCCCCAGCCAGCACGGCCCCACAAGGAGCCCACGGCGGCAGTACTAGGCCCCCATACCCCAAGGGCCCTAATCAACACTCCCCCAGCCCCACCCCGGGAAGAGGCCGGGCAGAGGGGAGGAGGCCTGGCTCTCCGAGGCCTAGTGCTGCGGGAATGCTGCGACACGAAAGACCTGGACCTAGTGCTGGCGGTGGCATTGTTGCACGCGGCTCTCATCTCAGCCGGTATTATGCTAGCCTTCCTGCCGGATAAGGGTATCACCGTCTCGCATGTGCCTCTTCTCGTGTATGTTAGGGCTGAGAGAGTGGCCCCCGCGCCGTTGATCATGGTGTACGCGGCCAGAGCCCCCGCGGAGCTCCTCAATGATACCGGCGCGGTGCTCGATGTAGTGATTAACGTTAGTGGGGGTCTCGGGACAGGGTTTCTCGATGCAGGACTCCTATCGGCAACGTGGCGGCTGATGCGGTCTGCGTCCAGCTGCTGGGCGACACTAGTGGCGGCTCCGCAGTGCTACGCTGCCCTCTGCGCGTCGATGCCGGGGGCTGCCCTGCTACACGGCCAGCGCGGGAACACGTATGTCGCGGCCGTGTCGCTCTACCCGGTCCTACTGCTAATCGTGCTATCGTCGACCCTCTCGATGGCCTTTCTGTTCTCTTCGCTCTCGTATCGTCTCCGCCTGCCGAGGGATCCGCGCGGCGCTACCGCCATACTCGTGTCCTTCGAGGAAGCCTATAGGCGTGCCGCGCTGGCCATCCTTGTCCTCGCTACCGGCGCGTTCGTGCTGTTTCTCGCCAGGTACACAGGCCTCGCGGGCGAAGCCTTCACCTCCGCGGGGACTATGCTTCTTCTGGTCTAGCAATGCTCTGGCACGGTGTCCGCGTGATACGTAGAGAGTGGACGAGGCTCTGGAGAGCGGCGAGGAGGGTGTTGCTCTATGCCCTGCTTGTCTTCTCCGCAGTCTACTCGCTGATAGCTATCATGATTTACTTGACCAGCGATGCCATGTCGTTGGTTGACGTGGCCAGGTATGCGGCTATAGCGACACTATACCTTATACCGTCCATTATCCTCCTAGGTATCCTCGCCACACACATACTCTACATGGTTAAGGGAGATCATCTACTGATAGCGTTGGTGGTTGCCATCACATCCCTGCTAGGCATCGCCAGGGCCATAGCCGGAGGGAGCCTCGTGGGCTTGCTCACGTTGTCCCTCGTGCTGGCCCCGCTGCTTCCGAGCCTAGCAGCACTGCAGGGCATCGTAGAGATAGTCGCAAAGAAGCTACCTAGGGCAAACAGACCTGTCGAGGAGACTATGTGGAAGCTGCTAGCTCTGTTCTCCACGCCGGCCGCACTGGGCGTCTCGATGCTCTTCGCAAGGCTCTACTTTACGCGCATACAGGTACTGCAACTCGTTGACGCCATCGCCGCCGTGGCGGCCATAGCCTATTTCGGGTGGCGCAGCGAGGGCAGAGGCACCGGCTGCCGCCCGGCACTGTATACTAGGACGTTGGCTCTGGCAGCTGCTGTGGCTGGTATCGGCGCCGCAGCAGGCATACCCGTAGTCTACGCCGCCGCAGCTGCTGTAGTCGCAGCCTCAGCCTTCGCCGCCTTAATGATGCCACTAGCCGGGAGGAGATGCTCGGTGCTTCGCCACCACACGCTGGCGGGCACAGTGCTTGGAGAGGCAGCGCTACAGGCAGTCATGGCCCTCGCGGTTCTGTTGCCGGCCCTAGACATGGGGTCGGCCGCCAAGCCGCTGCGGCTGCTGGGCGCTGGCACCTCTCCGGGAGAGGTGCTCACCCGGCTCCTTGTCGCCGCCTCCCTCGTGCAGGCCGCGGTCCTGTCATACGTCTATGCGGCGCTGTGGCATGCTAGGCGGCGTTGTGGCGGTGTTACCGTGTCCTAGGGGGGTTAGGGCCTGGTCTTTGGATATGCCCGTGTTGGGGTGCCTGTGGCCGTGGCCGAGTCTAGCCGTGACAGGCTGCGGGCGGTTCTCGAGGTCCTCGCGTCCCGGGAGTACGTGAGCCCCGGCGACGTTGTAGTGGCGACAGGGCTGCCCCGGTACCTGGTGCTCGCCATGTTCCAGTGCCTGGAGGCGCTGGGCGTGGTGGAGCAGGTCTACAGTAGGGGCAGCTACAAGGTCTACACGGGCACGGTCTACGCGAGGAAGATTCTCGACATACTCCGCAGTGGCTCCGAGGCGCCGGTCCTCTCCCTGCTCCTAGCCGGGGGCCCTGCCGCATCCCACGCGGGCCCCGCGGCCGCTGTGGGAGAGGCTGAGGCCTAGCGGCCCGGGGGCTCTGCCACGCGTGCGCCGGCGGCGAACCTGAGCGCCCGCTGGAGCTCCCTCATCTCCCTTGTGGCGGCGAGGGCCTCCTCAATCTCCTCCCTCGAGACGCGGCCCCTGGCTATTGTCCTGGCGAGCGCGTCCAGGGCTATCCCGACCAGGGGGCCGCTCGAGGCCGGGTACCCCTGGGCCTCTAGGAGGACGGCGTACAGCCTGAGGGCCTCCATGTGGGCCCTTGCGGCCTCCCGGTAGAGGCTTGCGACGCGGGGCTGGTTCTTGGCTCTCGCGGCCTCCCTTATCTCCCTGGGCTGTGGGGGTGTCGCCTCCCCGCCGGCGGCCTCTAGGAGGACACGGAGACCGCGGGCGTACTCCTCGTCGTAGAGGGGGTAGTGACGGGGCTCGAGGAGGAAGAGGGGGAGCGTGGCGGCGGGGAGGCCGAGGCCAGGTATGGAGGCTATGGCTGTGAAGACGCTCGTGCTGCGGAGCCCCTCGGGGGCCTCCATCGCGGCCGCGACGAGGCGACGCATCATCCTCGCGTGCTCCTCGGTGAGCACGGGGCTAACGCCGTAGGTGGCGAGGAGGGCGGCTACGTCGAGGACCGGCCTGGGCTCCACCACGACGCGGGCCATTATGGTCCTCGCGTAGATGAAGCGGCAGAGGCTGCTCCTGCAGCCGCCCTCCAGCTCGCCCCGCCCGTCATCCACGTAGATGAAGGATGCTAGGAGCCTGTAGAGTCTCTCCAGGACTGGCAGCGCCTGGCCCAGGTGCTCGATGCCTGCAGCTTCTCCGCCGTCCAGGGTGGCCCCCCGTGTGGATGGAGTGGTGTGGAGGCGGCCTGTGGGCTAGAAAATGGTTGCCCTGGCAGTGGGCGCCGGGGCCCATGCTAAAAACACATGTCGAGAAGCTGGCCTCTTCTCTGGGGGTGAGGCTAGCCTGTGGATGCGACCGCGTCGGCGCTGTCGAGCAGCAGGGCTATCGTGTTGCTGCTCCAGATGGTGAATGTCTGCGCGTAGACGCCGACCACGTAGAGCACCGTCCTGCCCCTCATCGCGTCTAGGGCGTCGCTGGGCACGGTGGCGGAGAGTGTTGCCCACGCGCCGGGCGTGGCCTTCTCCGTCGTGTACCATATCCAGCTGCCGGCCTCAGTGTCGTAGAAGCCTGCGACGACGTATATGGTGGCGCGGCTGCTGTCGCTGTAGGCGTAGTACTCTACGGTTATGTTCACCTCGCTGGCGTCGGCCGGCACGGTGACCTGCTGGGCCAGGAACGCTGAGTCGGAGACACTGAAGCTCCACGCCGGCACTGTGCCGTAGACTGCGGCGACGCCCTCGCGGCCCGCGAGGCTACTGTACCACTCAGCCTTGTCTATGTAGCTGCCGGGGTAGAAGCTCCACGGCTCCAGGCTGCTGTCGAAGCCGGGGTTCTCCACTAGCCCCACTATGCTGGGAGCGCCGGGCTGGGGCTCGGGGCTGGGCTGCGGGGTCTCCGGGGGCTCCTCCTGGGTGCCTCCGAGCGCGGCGGCGACAGCGGCGTCCGCCTGGACCGCGCCGTAGCCGTAGAGGCTGTCATAGCCGGGGCTGCCCAGGTCCTTGGCGGTGCTGTGGAGTATGCCGCGCACCGTGTCGTTGCCGGTGTCGTCGAAGCTGCCTGGCGGGAGCACAGGAAGCCCCTTGGCCATCCTCGCGGCCTGCATTAGGGCGACTACTGCGGAGACGTGGGGGGTGGCCATGCTGGTGCCGCTTATCACGTTGTAGCCGCCGCCGGGCCAGGTGCTGTTGATGTCCACGCCGGGGGCGGCGACCTCGGGGTTACGGTTGCTCCAGCTGGGCACCTGCTCGCTGCTGTCGATGGCGCCAACAGCTATGACCTCGGGGTAGGCGGCGGGGTAGGCGGGGCTCTGGGCGCCCTCGTTGCCCGCCGCGGCGACTATCACTATGCCGTAGCTGTAGGCCTGCTGGATTATGTCGTGGAGCTCGGTGGGGGCGTAGCTGCCGCCCAGGCTCATGCTTATGACCTCGGGGGCGTCGTCGTCGGGGTCGCCCGCCACCAGGCCGTCACCGTCCCTGTCGACGACGCCGTCAGGGCCCTTTATCGCCATGTCTATCGCCATTATTATGTCGCTGAAGGTGCCGCTCCCGTCGTCGCCCAGAGCCTTTATCGCGTATATCTCGACGCCGGGCGCGACACCGACCAGGCCGTAGCCGTCCAGCAGCGCCGCTATCGTGCCGGCCACGTGGGTGCCGTGGCCGTTCCCGTCGTAGCAGTCACTACTCACCGTGCCGCCTATCACGGAGATGCACCAAGCCACGTTATCCTTGAGGTCGGGGTGGCTGGGGTCGACGCCCGTGTCTATCACAGCCACCTCCACGTCGCGGCTCCCGTCCCCGTCGGCGTCAACCGCGCCGGTGGTTGCCGCGTCCCAGACGCTGGGCGCCTTGACGTAGGAGACGCCCCAGGGCACCACGTCGCCGTATATCCTGACTGGCGCGTCCCTGCTCACGTGGAGCACGCCCCGCAGCTTGCCCACCGCGTCCGCCATGAAGGATGGAACCTCGACTATCACTATGGGCGCCAGCGAGGCCCGGTACAGCACCCTGCCACCCATGCCCGCGATATCCGCCATCTTGAAGAGCTTCGGGTTAACCTTCACTATGAGCCTGACCTTGCCGACGCCGCCGGGCAGCTGGGCGCTAAGCGCCGCCGCCGTCGGGGCCATGAGGTAGAGGGCCAACACCGCCACAGCCAGGGCCCTAGCCGCTAGGCCACGCGAAACACCTAGACCCAACACGAGCCCACCTCTGCACCGATAAGGCTCTGGGAACCCAGGCCCACCAAGGAAGGGGGATATACAAGCCTAATCCAGCCCGCAACAGCCCTTACACCGCACCAGCCGTAGACAGCCTGCCAGGAAGAGG
>JAMOSW010000114.1 GCA_027062725.1 Pyrodictiaceae archaeon
AGTTGGCAACCCCCTAGGGCAGAGGTATTCCCGGCGACAATAATACCTATGGGTTCAGCAGCCGGTAGAAGGTATGGTAGATGGTAGCGGGGCTGTCGCTAGCTGGTAGCGCCAGAGCAGCTCTCAAGAAGCTCGCGTAGCCTCTTTGCTAGACCCACACGGATGCCGAGCCTCCTGTCGGTGTATATGTAGACGAGTTTCTTTGATTGCAGCATGCGCAGCACGCCCAGCAGCCAAGCCCTGTCGGCTTCGAGCTGTTTCTCGAGGTGGTCGATGTAGGTGTATGTAGAGCCCCATTTGACGTAGTGGTCGAGTAGTGCTTCAAGCACAGTCTGCTCGTCGCTTGAGAGCTCCTCGAGATCTGCAAGGAGCGCGGTGGCGCAGGCTCTTGCAACGCTCCTTTGTCGTTCACTGTCAGCCTTACCTTTATTGTCGGCAAGGAATGGCAATTTTTTGCCTGAAACAGCGCCGCGTCGGGCATGCGTCTTGTTGTTTCTTGTCAAGCTAATCTGTGTTGGTTGTAGCTGGCTGCTCTGGAGTATCCTCTGAGCCAGAGCGGCATACTGCGAGAGACGTGTATTCATTTCTCGCTCTGCTATGGTGCGGGCGTATTCCTCACCCTCCTCAGTGAGGACCCAGAAGCCGTTCTCGTACTCGAAGAGGCCTCGTGTCCTCCAGTAGCTGAGATAGCTACTGATATAGCGCGTACTGTAACCCAAGATCTCGGCTATTTCGGCAGCACGCATGGGCTTGGCAAGTAGTAGCACAGCTATGGCTTCAACTAGCTTGCTGCGAGGCCCTCCACGCTTTGCATGGACACGAGGCCCTCTAGTAGCCTCCACGTTTTCATATTCCGCGTAGTCCTCTTGCCTCACTATCTTTCCCATAGATGGCCCCATAGCTGTATTTTGTAGCATAGACACTGTTCAGAGGGGCTCCGAGGCGGTAACACCGGTAGGGTAGGCCTCGCTAAGGTTATGGCATGCTGAGGTGCTGATAGGGCTCTGGGCCTGGCTGTGGTGGTGGCCTCAACGTGGCCCGCCTGCTCTTCCAGGAAGACAGCTACATCAAGGAATTTGACGCAACGGTTACGAGGGTTAGCGATAACAAGGTGTTCCTTGATGCTACGGCTTTCCATCCCAGACCTAGTGGGGGCCTTGATGCTGACCGTGGTGTACTGCTCCTGCCCAGCGGAGAACAGGTAGATGTAACCGATGTCGTCATAGAAAACGGTGATGTAGCACATGTTGTAAAGCGTGTCGAAGGGTTTAGGCCTGGCATTAGGGTGCACGGCGTAATTGACTGGGATAGAAGGTACCGCATGATGAAGCTTCATACAGCAAGCCATATCCTAGCAGCTGTTTTGTACAACAAGTATGGGGCGCGTGTCACGGGCGGGCACATAGATCCTGAGAAAGCCAGAGACGATTTCGAGATAAACGTTGAGGATTGGAAGAACGCGATAAGCGAGGCTATAGAAGAGGCAAACACTATAATAGGAAGGTGCTTAGAGGTGCGCATATACTGGCTGCCAAGAGAGGAGGCGCTGAGGATACCCGGCATAGTGAAGCTCGCCGACAAGCTTCCGCCAAGCATCGAGAAACTGAGGATAGTCGAGATCCCCGGAGTCGACGTACAAGCGGATGGTGGGCCACATGTGCGCAACACGTGCGAGATAGGCGCGATACGTCTACTAAAGCTAGAGAGCCGCGGCAGGCGCAGAAAACGCGTCTACTACACGCTGGCGGAGAGCAGCTCGTAGATAGCGCTGCTCTCCAATGCTGAGGCCAGCTCATCCAGCTCGGTCGCTGGTGGTGTGTAGCCCGTCAGTAAGGGCCTTGACAGTGCTGACAACAGCTTGTCGGTCCGAGTGAAGCCAACGACCTCCACTGCCCTACACACCTTCTCGCCGCCATAGACAGCGTAGAACCCCGGCGCGACGACCACATAGAAGTCCAGGCTACACATGTCAAGGCCTCTGTAGGGTGTTACGGCGTTGTTGAAAGACTCTATTATTAGTAGTCTTGTTGCTTGCTCTTCGAGCCTCTCACGGCACTTTTCGAGAACCTCGTCGAAGCTACCTCTACCCAGTTCCTCGTAGAACTGGTTGGCGTCAGCAGGCTCGGCGTCCACTATGACGGCTACCTCTTCGAGCACGCGGCGGAGCGTTGGCGGAGTGAAGCTAAGTGCTTGCTTCGAATAGAAGTGGCTGTTTCTGTCCTGACAAGTGCTTATCCTCCAAAGGGCCGTTGTCTTGGCTACGTCATCGAGGATGAGCTGGTACTTGGCAGGGGTGAAGCGGGTGGGGTCGGGCATTGTGGTTACATATGCGAGCGGGTTTATCGCTGTGAGAGAGGTGCCGGTTAGCTTGTGATAAGTCCTGGCGTCGCCGCCAGCGAGTATCTTGTCGCGGAGCGTCTCCTGTAGCACACCGTAGCTATGCCATGCATTGAAGCCCCCCAGAGGCTTATACGCGGCCACGGTGACGCCACTCTTCTTGAGGGCCTTGATGAGGGCTGCTGTGAACCAGGTCTTCCCAGAGTCGTGTGGCAGCAGGCCAGCGATTAGGATACGTAGCGGCGGCATATCCTCCCCCGGGTTCCCCTGCACATGCGACACAGCAGCCTTTCTAGAACATTGTCGGGAGGCACGCAGGGTAGCCCTATTAGGCTCTCCTTTATCCAGCTAGAGGAGGACTATGGATGCCAGTAGCATTGCGAGCCAGAGCATGATGTTCTGTCTCAGTATCTTCGAGCCATCCAGAGGATGGAAGGGTAGCAAGTTAAAGAATGCTAGCCATGCGTTTATCTCTCTGAAGCCGGCCATGAGCGGAGGAGCTATTGGCTGAAGTAGCAGCGCGGCTAGAGCTAGTGCTATGTTTGTGGCGGGCCCTGCAGCGGCTATCACATCCTCCCGGACACTCCGCGGGGCCCAGCCCCCATAGCAGTATATCGCTACATATCCGGGCGCAAGTATGGCTATTCCGAGGCCTAGGGAGCGCAGCAGGCCCGAGAGCAGTGTGAGGCCCAGGCCCAGGGGGGTGAGCACAAAACCCGCTAGGCAGCCCTGGCGTCTCGCTGCCTCCCGGTGCGCTATCTCGTGTAATAGGAAGCCTAGTACGGCGCCGACGAGATAACCCGTGTAGACGCTGTGCGGGTGACGCAGCGTGTAGGCGATGTTTATCCCGGCGAAGCCAAAGGCGACACTGAGTGCGCCAATAGCGAGTGTAGTCCATCTACCGAGGTATATCTGCTCGTCTAGGCGGCCGCTACGCCACGTGAAACCGCTCACAGCTGTTGCCCCGCCCGCTTGTCCTCCTCGGCCCCGTATCTTGATACCTTCGCTACAGTTTCCTCCCCATAGTCGATGACGACCCGCACATAGCCCGCTAGCTCCTTGTCAAGCTCGGGATCGCCGGTATCCACGCGCAGCATGGGCGTCTTCTCGAGCTTAGCCCTGGGCGCAACGACTAGCAGTGCGTCTGCCCCGCCCGCTTCCCTGATGACACGTGGCGATATCTGCTGGTTACCTCTACCAAGTATGAAGCCTTGACCCCCTATTGGGGTCACTACTATCACGACCCTGCCGCCCTGTTTACGGTGCAGGTGTACTATCTTGTAGAGTGTCTCTTCGTCAACATCTGCGGCAACAAGTCTACCATTATGGACAACGTCGACACCTAGGAGCGTCTTTTTGACGCCCAGTCTTCTAGCTATAGCCTCAACCGTAGTGCCTGGACCCAATATGTAGAGTGTGCACTCCTCCATGTTCTCTACGACGTATCTAGCTATTGCGTCCACATTCTCGGCTAGGGCGTCGTCGTGTATGTGCGTCGGCTGCTTAGAGATTGTCACCATGCCGGGGCTGCAGACAGACGTTGCAACACCGTAGAGCTTAACATCCAGACGGTCGCCGCGGAAAGCCTCCTCGTTAATGTCTAGTATTTCCACCGGGCAGGGGACGGCCTCGCCGCGCAGCAGGGCTCTCAGGGCTCCTGCGGCAGCCTCCGACGTCTCAGCGAAGACGCCACTATACATCTTCACCCCTGCCGGGACGCCTATGAGTACAGCCTGGCTACCAGCGGCACGCAGCACATCCCTCGCCGTGCCGTCACCCCCGACGAAGACAATAACCTCAGCCCCCTCGCCTAGGCATGCCCTGACTGTTGCCTCTGTATCCTTGCTGCTCGTCGGCCAACCGGACGGGCTATAGACGATGACATGAGACAGACCGGCCTCAGAGAGATAGGTAGACCCCATAGCCCCCTCAGCAGTCAAGAATAGAACATCAGACACGTCGCTCAAAGAGGCGGTAAGGGCACGAACAAACCTCCTAGCCCTCTCCGGGGCAGAGAGCTTCAGCCTACGACGCAGTGCCTCCACAGCAAGCCCATCGCTACCCTTCATTCCGAGAGGGCCGCCAACCCCCGCAAACGGGTTCACAACGAAACAGACCCGTCGTATCATAACCTGTATCCCTGCCTCCCTTGCTGTCCACGGCGCAGGGTCTAACCCCTCAGCCCTGTCAAGCTTCATAGAGGAAGGTGAAGCCCCTTAATCTGACCCCTGCGGCGGGCCTAGCCGGGAAGTGCCCTCCTCCCGGGGGGAGGGCACAGCCCTCGGCATCGTGGCGTTGGATTGACAGGCTATGCGAGAGGCCAGAACGACGGTATAAAAGGTGGTCACGGTTGTGTGCTAGCGGCTTTGACGGCAAAGACAGGGTCCTCTTCTTTGGCCGGTTTCAGCCGTTCCACTACGGCCATCTCGCGGCCCTTGAGTGGCTCCTGGAGCGGTACCGCGAGGTAGTCATCCTTGTCGGCATGTCCGATGAAAGCCATACGTGGATAAACCCGTTCACAGCTGGCGAGAGGCTCCTGATGATACGTGAGGCCCTTAGAGACGAGGGAGTGGACCTCACAAGGATAATAACGGCGACCATACATACTCTGCGAGTCTTCGCAGGATATGCAGGCTACGTGTTATCCTACGTTCCCCCCGTTGCGGCGGTTGCCACGGCAAACTACCCCGTCCGCCGCGCCTTCAAGGACGCCGGCTACGCCACGGTGACGCCCCCTCTCATTAGGCGCAACGAGCTCTGTGGCGAGTACATACGTGTACTAATTGTAAGGGATGACCCTCGTTGGAGGAGCCTAGTTCCGCGCCCAGTGGCAGAGATAATAGAGGCTATTGACGGCGCCGGAAGGCTCAAGGAAATAGCCAGGTCCTACCCCGTGCCGGTTGACATGGAGAGGGCGGCCGAGGCCTGTAGGAATGCGGCACAGCAACGATAGCACCTCGGGTCCTCAAAAAGAGCCCACACTAGGTGCCCTGTGGCTGCGCAGACGGGCAGATACTCGATGTACGCCTCAACTATCTCCGGCGGAGCGCCTGGCACGTCGACGGCGCCGTCCACGCAGCTCCCGATGAGTCTGAGCCTATCGGGAGAAGCGAGCAGGATAGCTATATCGTCGCGAAGCCTCACTACGCGCCGTTTGAGTACGGTTATGTAGTCTCTGGAGGCCTTGAGCATGCAGAGCGTTGAGGGACTATATCTAGCATCGAAACCGGTGAGGAGCTCAGCAAGTCTCTCGGTCGGCATCGCGCCAGCCCTAGCAATGCGGACGAGACCCAGGCTTCGGAGAGAGGCCACAAGGTTCCGTACCTTCCTGTCACCCAGGCCAAGTAGCCGCGACAGTCTAGGCCGGCCGGCCACGCCCTCGCCGTAGATGGCTAGAGCTACCGCTAGTAGCTCGGTCGCTCTGCTTCTCTCCCCGGCTGCTTCTGCTAGGAGCGCTGCTAGCCTCAGAGGAGGCGGTGTGGCCCCCCTGAGCGGGCCAGGGTATGCGCGGTACGCTCTCCCCAACGCTATATCGCCTCACGGCCTCTATCCAGCTAAGCTCGTCCACCTCGACGCCGCTATCTAGGAGGAACACGGCGAACTCCTGGGCAGTAACAGAGGGATCCATTAGGGCTGAACGTATGCGGCGCCACTCAGGGCGCACACGGATACCATGCTCCTCATACAGCCACTCGGCAACCTCCTCCGCGGACAAGCCCGCCCTGACAGCAGCTTCGAGAAGCACCTCCTTTACACGACGCTCAACAAGCCTCATCCTCGTAGAGGACAACGTGCCTCCCCCGGTCCGTGAACCCCTCATCCCCCGGGTCCGCGTTCACGCCCCTCGGGGTTCAGCATGAGAGCCTCGGTCATCGGCACAGTGTGCTAGTCTCCGCCGCGTGTGTCGCCGAGGTTAACCCGCTTAATGGGGAGCTTGAGGTATTCCGCCACCCTCCTCACTACCCACGCGTAGCGTGGATCGCCCATGCTGCGGCGCAGCTTCAGCCTACGATACACTGCACGATAAAGGAGCCGCCCCTCGCCATCATAGACCTCTATGTACCCCTTTATGTGGCCCCGCAGGTTCCGGACAAGCCATACGTAGACGAGGTACCAGCCGTCAGGAACGTTGTAGAACGCCTCGTACGCCTCACCCTTGCGGTATAACGGTTTCGCCCGATTAGTCATCCGTGGCCTTGGCTCCATCACGTCGCCCTTCTCGGACACGAGCAGCGCGAGTGCGCGGACAGCATGTTTTCCACTACGGCTGCGACTCTTCTCCAGCTTCACCCTTATCATGCTCTTCCACCTCTACTAGCAGCCTTCCGCCATGAAGCCTTGCTCTTGCGGCAGCGGGTATACTGTAGACTACGAGTCCACCCATTAACCCCCTCGAGGTATAGACGGGCCCCCTCCTAAACTCTACCTGCCGTACACCGCGGAACTCCTCGGAGCTACTGAGTCCCCCGTCCCTGCCATAGACGTGGAGTATTGCTAGTCCACGCCTACTATCATAGAACAACAGGTTGTGCGTCAACGCCTGTCACCCAGAGCGACACGGTGGCTCCCCGGCTACGGGGAAAATGTGGTTAGCCATCACCGCTCCTCTATATAGAAGAGTGGGGGTGCTATGCGCTGGCTCTTACAGCGGGGACATCGGCTGGGCCTCCTAGGCTCTTTGAGATCGGTAAAGACGTAGCCACAGTCCCGGCAGCGCGGTGGAACCATGTAGAGAACGTATCTACCCCCATAGCGGCGCCTCAGCGTCTTAGCTATATGTCGTATGTGTTCATATATCTCCTTCTCTGTGCGAACAGGATCAAGGCCAAGAAGCGCTGCTATCTCTTGCGCCGAGAGAGGCCGCCGCGACTCTAGGAGGAGACGCAGTATCCGCTCCCGCGTAGTCTCCTCAACACCAGGCATAGGCCGGCGCCCCCATACATCAACAGTGGCAAAGGAGGCTCACTCACTAGCCTATTGATGACCCATCTCGCTGAGCCTCTGTTCTGCAACAAGCTTTGCTTCAGCAAGTATTCGGTTAGCCTCTTCGCTTACAGAGGGGCTCGGCTCGGAGTAGCTGTGCAGCTCGTAGCCCGCCTCGGCCGCTATAGAGGCTATCATGTTATCGAGCTCGCTCATTATGCTTGTAACGGCTGGACCCAGTTCGCCATATGCTTTTCTAGCCTCCCCTATCACGCTATGCATTAGAGCAAGCGTCTCTGACGTTACAGCACCCACCTCAGCTAGAGTCTCAAGCCTAACAGCCATTATCTCGAAGACAGCTTGTAGGGCCAAAACCTTCCTAAGCATATCCTCAAGCGAGGGGTCCTGCGTCCTTGCATAGGTTCTCCTTATACGGTTAGCTAGAAGCCCCATGCGTGAGGCTGCATACCTTGCAGCAACCGCTAGCTCAAGCAGCCGTATCCTTGGCGAGACCCTCTCCCTGTGTCGCCTACGCCTAAGCCTCCATACCACGTCCCTGACCCCGTGACACGAAGAGTAGGAAAGGAGCGTGGTCTTTAACAAAACATGTGCGGCCCACGAGGGGCAACTCGCCGCTAGACCTAGCCCTCCCAGACATAGAGAGTTATTATGTGCATGACGATGCTGCCGTCAGCGCCCACCAGTGGCCTCCCGCTCGAGTCCAGGAATGGCGCAACTACTACGGCGTAGAGCTTGAAATGTTTTAGCTTCATCAGCGGTATTTCGGCGCCAGCAAAGTATACCTCTTTAACCTTCCTATCTCCAAGCAGCTTCTCCGCAGCCTGGGGCGTTACTACAGAGTGCGTCTCTAGATAGTAGGGCGCGTTGATCATCATCTTGAATATCAAGGTATTGTTTATGAAGCTGTGAAGCTTCTTTATGTTCTCGGCGCGGTTGCCCTGATTTGTTAGCAATAACTCGATTGTATGTGTGAATTCTGCAAACTTTTGGTCCCTCGCGGCTATATGGTGCATAGCCCATGACTTGAGCAGGTCTATGCCGGTATTGGGGAAGAGGTAGCTCACAGTACCGGTCTTGGGGTTATACACTATGTAGTCGTTGAAGAGTACGAGTGTGTGTCCCGGCTTCAGCCGCAGCATGTGGAATATCTTGTTAGCCTCCTCCTCTGTGCCGGTGAATGCTGTTGCAAGGAGGCGTATCTGTGTGCCATTGAGTGTGCCGCCGTCAGCCAGCGTAGGCCTGCCGGAGCCGACGCTTATCCAGTACCCGTAGTCCCACCAGGCCGCAACAATAGTGTCGTTAGGGGTAGCGGTGGCTAAATGTTCTAGCGTCCATAGCCAGCTCAGATAGATTCTGTTGACACTCCCGCCGGTAATCGTGGCGGCTATCGCAGACATTGTTTTTCGTGTGTCAGCGGCCGCAAAGGCAACTCCAATCACGACCAGTGCAAGAAGTATCAACGAGGCTACCTTTACCAGGTCCTCCGCGGTGCCTCCTCTATGCTCGTGCCTCTTCCTCCTCTTGGCAGCCTTCCTGGTGCTGTCTGTCTCCTCGCTCCAGCTTTCAAAGAGAAGCCCGACAAGGCCTGCAACGGCCAGCAGGGCTATCGACGAGAAAGACTGGAGCAGATAGAGCATGCCGAGCACACTGTAGAAGAGCAATAGCGTGAGCGAAGCCACCGGCAGATGTCTTATCTCGCCGCGCTTTATCCCGCGGTGCAGCAGGTAGATGGCAGCGATGGGAGCCAGTATGCCAACTATGTTAGTTTGGTAGAAGAAGTCCCTGAAGTTGCCGCGTGTGAGGACGCCCGCCATCTCGGCCACTGTCTCGCCTATACGCCCTACATGTATTAGCCCTAGGTCGCGTAGGGGCCAAAGGAGCGTGAACGCGTACTTGCCCCCTAGTATGCCGCCCATGTAGCCTAGCAGAGGCCCAGCTATTACTACGGTAGCTAGGGTGTAGATGTAGAGCCGCTCGGGCTTTGAGGCATACCGTGCTGGCAGGGCTACGGGTAGGCGGCCCTCAACGTAGAGCCTGAACACATAGACAAAGAGTATAGCGGCGTACGTTATTGCAATGAATGTATAGGAGAGTCTGCCGTAGCCCAATGCTGCCAGCGTGAAGCTAGTAACAGTAAACAATGTTAATGCAGTGATGCTGACAATTACTATTTTCTTTAACTCCTTGCTTCTAAAGCCGACAGCTAGCGGCGACAGCATTACCGTCATGGCTACGGCGACGTTCATAAGCCCGTAGCCGCCCCAGCTGAGACCCAAAAGCAGCCAGAAGACACTAGCGGCGACAGCATACAGCAGCGACCTCCTTGCATTCCTTTCCTCGATCGCGAGCGTGTAGAAGAGTAGGGCAGCTATGAGGAACGGCATCGATATGCCCGTCTTCTCGACAAAGCCGGCAAAGGTCCTCGAGGCCGCAGCGGGTACGAAAGCTGCTAGGAGTGCTGCAACAAGACCCCCCAATGTGCCGTAGAACACTGTGGCGAAGATGAAAGCAACTATGACTAGCGCGGCGCCGGCATAGGCCGGCAGCTTAACGGTGGCTATCAGCGGGTCACTACCAAGGCTGCCCAGCATAGGCACGAGCGGGTACTCTGTTTTCGTGAAGTCCCTGCCCCAGGGGTACCAGAAGATGCGTGTAGCAGGATTATCTCTCGTAAGCGTCGGCCAGGATGTGAGGCCGTGTTCGTGTAGATACGATGCTAGCCAGTACTCTATCCAAGGATCGTTAGCGTTTAGGTAAGAGTATCGTGCGAACTCCTCACTAATACCATACTTCTCCGCGACAGATGCCACCTTCTCGTAGTTGTAGAACGGCAGCATGCGTAACGTATACGCAGCATAGGCAACAAGGAGTACGACTACCACGGCAGCCGCCGTAATAAGACGCTGATCAAGCACTATGTGTTGCGGGGTTCCTGATAGGCCCCTACTTCGAGCAGCCATGGCTTCACACCCTACGCGGCGGCAGCTCGGGTCCTGTGGCATGAAGTGTTTTAGCCTATGTTGCAGCGCGCCGCGGTTCCGCATTAAAATGCATAGGGAGGTCCCCGCATGGTATCTAGGGGCTACCCGTGCATGCTACCTTCTTTTCGCGGTGCGTAAGGCACGCAAAGCATTGTAGAGAGAGAGAATTGAGGAGAGAGCATTGAGGACCGTAAAGACCGGATCACCAAGCAATACCGAGTAGACAGTCAGCAAGAGGCTTCCGATAAAGTAGATAAGACTAAGCCTAAAAGGAGGACGCTCAGGTATCGAGACCAGCCATGCAGCCACTATCAGGGCCATGCCAGTGAAGCCTATGAGGCTTCGCAGCTCCTCCATAGTGGCCGCCCCCTACACCTTCCCGGCAAGGCGATGCATAGAAGACTCTTTAAGCCTAGAGGGCAGGCATCGCGCCTAGCCCGGGGGTGTGTCCCGGCGTGACGCTCGCGGAGATAGTGTTTGAACAGAGAAAGCTCCAGCAGCGCTACGGCGTAGAGGGCTACGTGGCTGGCCGTTACGTAGAAGCGGGCTATAGCGTCACGATGAAGTTTAAGACACCCAAGGGTGTAGTATCGTTTGTCGCTAAGAAGTCTGGCGAGTTGATAGCGGCGGACGTAATATACGGCTCGGTGAAGGTTAACACAGAGCACATCAACGCCATAGCGGAGAAGGCGGCCTCAATAAATGCTAAGCCCGTACTCGCCCTCTACGGCTCCGGGCCAAGGGTCACTGAAGACGCCACTAAGGCTGCCGAGGAGAAAGGTGTCGCGATCAGAAGGTTCCGCTGAATAACAATTAACAATACAAGAGGCAAAAAGGAGCTGTTCATGGCGAGAGTAGTAAGGCTAGCACAGCTTTTTGTGCGTGAAGACGGTTCTCGGCCTGCTCCCATACGACGCTCCAAGGCCCTTCTATGACCTCGTTTGTTACCTCTTCGCCACGATGAGCTGGCAGACAGTGCATGAATATAGCGTTGTTCGACGCTAGCTGCATCAACTTCTCGTTGACCTGGTAGGGTTGTAGCAGCTTCCGACGTTCCTCGGCGTACTCCTCCTCGCCCATGCTGACCCAGACATCGGTGTATACGACGTCGGCGCCTCGTACAGCCTCTTGGGGATCCTCATAGAGCTCTAGTTTTCCGCCTGTCAGCTCAGACTCCTTTATGGCCTGGCTGCGTATGCGCTCGTCGGGCCAGAGCTGGCGTGGAGCAGCCACGACCATATGGGCGCCCATCTTGACGGCAGCGAGTATAAGGCTGTGTGCTATGTTGTTCCTAGCGTCGCCGACATAGACTATCCGGAGCCTCCTAGGGTCTCCCTTGAGCTCCACTATGGTGAGCATATCTGCAAGTGCTTGGAGTGGGTGCTCGTAGTCGCTAAGCATGTTTATGACAGGAACGTCGGCGTATGCGGCTAGCTCCTCTAGTGTCGAATGGCTGTAGACCCTTGCTGCTATGGCGTCAACGTACCTTGAGAGAACTCGAGCAGTGTCGCGTACAGGTTCGCCACGTGCAAGCTGCATCTCGCTACGGTTAAGCACCAGGGGTGTCGCTCCAAGCTGTGCAGCGGCCACCTCCATGCTCACACGGGTCCTCGTACTCGGCTTCTCGAATATTAACGCGATAGTCATCCCCTTCAGGGCTGGTGTGATACGCTCTCCCAGGTAGAAGCGCTGCTTAAATAAGCGTGCAGTCTCAACGATGAGCCTTACCTCATTGCTCGTAAGGTCGCTTATGCCGAGCAGGTCGCGGCCGCGTAGGGGGCCGGGCATGGCCAACACACGCCTCCGGCCGATGGCACGCGGCCTGATGTCAAGGAAAACAGGACACTAAAAGTGGGACCACCAGGGGCTCGGTCCATGGGAGTATCTTCACGGGCCGTGCTCGGCCTCGGTGACCGCTTATCCTCCTCACAGCCCTCGAGGAAGAGACAAGTCTCCCGAGTTTAGGTTGCCAACAGTTTCTCTAGGATCACGATGAGGTAGAAGAATCCGAGGACGGTATTTACCCTTATGAAGGCCTTTCTAGCGTAGCTTGGCTCTCCGCCCGACTCGATGTACTTGGCTGCAAGGTACATCATGTATGCTGCAGACGCTATCCCATAGAGCGCAGATATGGCACCTACTGCGCCTAGTAGTGTCAGCGCGGCCACAGCGTACCCCATGGCCATCGCTGCGAGGCCGACGCCGGTCCCAACGATAGAGGGCTCGGCGATTACTGGGAGCATAGGTACGCTGGCACGGCGGTAATCCTCTCTATAGAACGTTGCTAGGAACCATATGTGGGCTGGAACCCAGGATGCCACGATGAGAGAGAAGAGCACCGCTGCAGCGTCTATCCTCCCCGTCGCGGCGGCCCAGCCACCCAATGCGGGTGCACCGCCCGCGACCGCGCCCGCGATGATATTTATCGGCGAGCGGCGTTTGAGTAGCAGCGTGTACGCTACGATGTCGAACACGAAGCCCAGAGCTATCCCAAACACATACCATACGTTAAAGAGGATGTAGCCGGCTACCATGCTGGCTGCGAGGAGCATGGCCGAGAACACGAACACGAGGTGAGGATTCAGTCGCCCAGACGCCAAGGGCCTATCCATGGTCCTCGGCATTAATGCGTCAATGTCTCTATCAAAGTACATGTTCATAGCTGTCACAGCGGCTATCGAGACAAATGAGACGAGGATGAACTCAGCTTGTTTCAGTAAGTCAAGTGCAAGGCCACCACCGGCAATGAAAGCTGCGTAGGCCGTGAAGACAAGCAAGAGCGTCTGCTTAACCTTAATCAAGCCGCCGATAAGGCTCCCGGCGTTGCCCACAAGACCTGTCCTGCTAGCGTTACTCGCCTCCATGCCGGATTGCACCCCGAGGAGAGGGAGACAAGGCTATCCTAACCGCCCGTAAAAGTTCGGCAGGTCGGGGCATACCGTGTAAAGGCTGCAGCGCAGCCTGAATAAAACGCTGATAGAGCCTAGAGCCGGAAGATGAAGCCAGCACGAGCCTCTATGCTAAAATCGTGGCGGTAGAGGTGTGCCCGAAACATGTACGAGGCGAAGCTCGTGCTTGCAGCCACCAGGCCCGAAGATCTACTAGCCTGTACGGAGGCACTCATAACGACACTCTGTGGTAAAGCTAGCTGCATATATCCAGACACACGTGCGTGGCTTGTCGCTAGCACGCTCGAAGACGACTGCTCCATAAAGATGTATCAGTTCCGTCGGCTCAACCTTCACGAGATAGGCCTAATGCCCCCCTATGCGGCCGCAGTAGAGGTTCACTGCGAGAAGCCGGGCCGCCTTGTGGAGGCAATCTCAAAGCTCCGTGATGCTGCCGCGAAATGCCGGAACGCTATACTCGTGCTCTACTCGTAGAGCGAGTTCAGGGGTACACAGGACTCAAACAAGAACAAGGTTCAAGTGGCTCAGCAGCGCCCAGCATCTCATCACACTAAAGGAACGGGACAGGTCAGCTCCGGTCCACGTCAGCATCCACGGATACAGCGTCCTTGGGAACAGCCCCCGGTCCCATACACGTCTTAATAGCGCGGCTTTTATTTCAGCGTGTATCCGGCGTTTCAGTGAGCCAGGTACAATGGGGATGATGAGCCCGAAGATAAAGGATGTGTAAAAGTTTGATGACTGAGGCCTTCCTAGCCGACCCCTCAACCGAGCCTCACGGTTAGAGGCCAAGGATGCGTCTAGCGAGCGGCAGAAGCTCCCAGCCGTGCTTGAGCTTTGCGCGAGCTTTCTCGCTGCACGTCATCTCGTCGAACCTGCCTGGCCCCTCGTTAATGGCCGCATAGGAGAGCATCCATGGGACAGGGTCGCCGCTATGGCTCTTCAACGACCAGGGTGTGGCGTGATCGGATGTTACTAGTATGGCAACCTCGTCGATATTAATAGATTCGAGTAGTGGTTGTATGAAGTGCTTATCTATCTGCTCTATAGCCTCCTTTTTACGCTCAAAGTCGCCGTCGTGGCCAGGCTCGTCGGGTCCCTTGAGGTGCACGTAGACGAAGCCGCCACGTCTTACTGCAGAGAGTGTAGCCTCAAGCCGCTCTGGCATGTCCCTAGCTATATCCCCGCTAGGAGGCGACACTGGAATAGGCTCCATATGCGCAGCTTTAGCTATGCCAACCTCCACCGGCATCTCGGCTATACCGTAGGCAGCATCTAGTCCCACAATGTTCGTTATCGGAGGTAGGTGTGGCACTTTATCACCGGCGTCACGCAGCAGCACGGCGTTAGCCTTCAAGAGGCCGCGCTTAGCCCTTTCAGCGTTGACAGGATGCATTTCAAGCACCTCAATAGCCCTGTCAACGAACTCGTCGACTAGCCTACAGGTATAGCGTGCCTCCGGGGTATCCTCTAGGGGCTCACAGCGCGGAAGAATCATCGAGGGGTTCGGAACAGCCTCAGATATCAGCCCTCTGCGGACATATGCCGGGTCTATGTTCTGCACGGCAGCACTAAGTCTCCTACTCCTACTCCCTATTATCACAACAGCCCGGTGACCAATGGTGGCACGTACCCTCGCATAGCCGTCGCCGCCACTCAGCTCCATACCGTCAAGTGCCTCTGCAAGCTGGCGAGCCTCCTCGCTGGTTAGACTACGCCCAACCCTCCGATCAATAATCTGCCTCGTGACTGGATCTATCGTAGCAAAGTTGGCGCGGAACGCTACTTCATGCCCCTCCCTGAGCTCGAGGCCGACACCTAGAGCCTCAAGAGGGCCACGGCCAGTATAGTAGCGCTCCGGGTCATAGCCGAGCAGGGAGAGCGTCGCCAGATCGCTCTCGGGGGCTACACCAGGCGCAACCGGGTAATGTGTGCCGCAAACAGCGTGCTCAGCTAGTCGATGGAGGCCAGGCGTGTTCGCGACGGAGAGCGGTGTACGGCCGTCCACGGGCCTATCGGCTGCACCATCAAGTATCAGAAGTATGAGAGTTTTTGGCGGCTTCATCGTAGCCACCCGCTTGGCCCTCAAGGAGGGACTGGCTAAAACTCTTAGCCGGCGGCAGCACGGCCTCGGGGTCCACATAGACCTCGGCAAACTCTCTTTCAAGCGCTGCGAAGAATGCACTCATTGTCTTCATTCGCTCTCGTGCAATTTTTCGAGACTCCTCAAGACATAGTAGCTTGTCGAGCCTCCGCAGTTTCTCATAGAAGTGTTCGAGAGTATCCATCAGTCTACGCCCAACACGGCAACCGTGTATTATAGCTCGGGACACGCCTATAGCGCCGATGGCGTCCAGCTTATCGGCATCAGATAGTATCCTTGCAAGAATGCTAGCTGAGCATACGTCTCTGCCACGGCCAAGACTGTAACTATGCAGTACGATGGCTTTAACTATCTCCTCTAAAGCCTCTTCGCCAAATATGCCGTGGAGCAACTCTCTAGCCAGCAGGGCCGAGATAAGAGCATGGTTAACTCCGAGCCTGTCCTCAAGGCTCCTGCCGGCGTCGTGAAGGAGGGCGGCGGCAAGCACCCTATCCTCCGCGGGGTAGTGCACAAGCCTTGCGAGCCTAACCGCAAGGCAAGTTACCCTAAGCGTGTGTGGAAGTCCATGGGCTTCATCGAAGCCCTGCATGGCTGTCACGGCGGTTACGAGGCCGTCGCACCAGGGATAGCGGCGGCAGAGCTCGCCCAGTAACCTATTACAGTCTGACCTCATGCGGGCTCCCCTCCTAGTGATGTGGCCTCACTGCTCGATGGGGCCGATGAGGAATTCCGGCGGACCAGAGCCCTACCTAGCTGCAGTGAAGACCTCTTCGCTGTCCCGAGGCCTCCTGCCACCACGCGGCGAGTTGTCTCAACCTGCGACATGTATGACAGTAAAGAATATGACAGATCCAAGCCCTATGAGCGCCATCCTCAGCCCGCTTAGGATCTTATTCTCGCCGCTTATTGAGCCCAAGTAGTAGCCTAGTGCAAAAAGCTCTATTATCATTATAGCGGCGGAGGCGTATACTAGTAGGGCAACGTTAGGGGCGTTTACCCCTAGGAGTCTTGCAGCAAGGAAGGGTGATATGCCAATAAGAGGTAGAAGCATGGCGCCAAGGCCGCTCCAGAAGGCCACATAGACAGGCACAAGCTTAGCGGCCTTCTCATAGATAGTGCCCTTCAACGAATGCAGCATTACGCGTTCTGTGCGCTTGAGTTCCCGTAGCCTTTCGGCACGCTCAGAAAGGTAGGTTGCAACAACACCACTGAAGAAACCTAGCGAAAACGATGCACCAAGTACTGTCCCTATATAGCTCTCGAGGCTAACAGTGCCAGACACGTAGTTGCCGAGAACAACGCCGAGACTAGAAAGGAGCCCGTCAAAACTATTGGTCACAAACATTCTTCGAGCTATTTCTTTAGCCTTCAATATAGACGCGTAATGTACAATCTCCCTGTAGAAACGAAATAGAGTCTCAAAGAACATTAACGCGCTTAGCCTCCAAGCCTTCAAGGTTACCCTTCAGACCCTCCTCGCACCCCATGGAGCAGCATAAAGGAGGAAGGCTCCTCTTTTCAGCCAGAGGAAGCAACGACGTGATTTCCGGCGCTGGAACAAGGCCATGGTAAGTTAAAAATGCTCGTAGGGGCCGGACAGGCTTGCATGGCCCAGAACCTATGTTTTTGATGTTCTGTTTTCGCCGGCTATCAATGCTCTAGGAGTGGACGCGTCTTCCGACCCGTGTCGCTATGCTTCTCCTACGATACTCCTCGCGCTCAACTATGATGTTTGAACCGTTCCTGCGGACGACTATTATCTCGTCTTGAAGACGGTAACCGCAGCGTGGGCACTTGTAGTAATACTTTATCTTCTTGTAGCCGTCGCCGAGCTCGATCTCAACCCAGTACTCCATTGGTGTCCCGCACCTGGGGCATGGCATTCTCCTCTCTTCCGCTGGCATCAGGAAACACCCTCCGCGTTGAAGCCCGTGGCCTTCCTCTCGTGGGCCCTCGGTGGGCTAGAGCAGTGCATGTTTTTGAATTCCCGCGTGGCTGCTTATCGCAGCGGGAATACGCCGCTCCAAGCAGCCCGTATAGCATACAGCCGGGAGTTATATAAAGAGAGGAGCCGAGAGGCCGCGGCTCCCTTACTGTGTAGACGGCTAGGGGCAGGAAACGTGGCAGGAAAGAATTAACGATGTGTAAAAGAACGTAACTGTTGGGTAGAATCTCTCCCCCGGGGAGAGCGGGTCTGAATGGAGGTAGACAGGTGAGCTGTGACGCAGGTACTCTTTGACCGGTACGGTAGGCCTCTTACAAATCTACGTATAATGATAACGGGTAGATGTAACTTCTCTTGCTTCTTCTGCCACATGGAGGGTTATCGTGAAGGTGTTGAACGTGAAGAGCTCACTCTAGAAGAGGTGGAGCTACTCCGGGAAGCCTCTGCGAGGCTTGGAATAAACGTGTTCAAGATAACGGGCGGCGAGCCTACAGTCAGGAGAGACCTAGTTGACATAGTTAGAGTCCTGCGTGAAGGCGGCAGCTATGTATCAATGACTACCAATGCATCTCTCCTTCACATCCATTTACCGGCTCTGGCCGAGGCCGGCATAGGCCATCTAAATGTGAGCCTACATGCTCTCTCGGAGGCTGCTTTCGAAAAAATAACCGGCGTTAGGCTCCTAGATAAGGTATTAAGCAATATAAGGCTAGCTAGAGAGTACGACATCCCTGTCAAGATAAACTTCGTTGTACTGCGTGGCTTAAATGAGCAGGATATAGAGAAGGTCATAGACTTTGCATCAGAGGTGGGGGCGTCTGTCCAGTTCATAGAGCTTCACCCGGTGGGTAAAGCTGGCCGTGTCTTCCGTAGCCATCATCTACCGAGGTGGCGTGTGCTCGAGAAGCTCGACAAAAGAATAGTTGAGATAAAGTACCGTGTTGGACTACACAACAGACCTATACTTGTGCTCGACAATGGTGTTATTGTAGAGATTGTTGGCCCTGTCGGTAACTACCTTTTCTGCGCTGCATGTACACGTGTAAGAGTCACCTATGACTTCAAACTAATACCATGCCTCAACTGGCGTGGAGCACCGGTAGAGGTGAGGCCGAAGCTCCAAAAAGCCCTAACCAGAGAGGAGAAAATAGAAGCCATAATCTCGGCACTAAAAGATGCCAACATGCTTCGCGAGCCGTACGTGAAGTTTCCGTTGCGGGCACCCTTCAGTCTCCCGAGGCGCAGCTGGGCGACAGCACGCCTCGGTCTGCCCAAGAGGGATGGTAGACTCGTTTTCACCCGCAGCAGGGGCTCCGGAAGCGTCGCCAGGGTTTTGAAAGAGTGGGGAAGTTACCTGGCCTAGACTAGCTGCAGCTTCGCGCTCCTCAGCCTGCTTAGTCTCGAAAGGCACTCGTTGTAGGCTGCTCCGTCCCGGGCCCTTGCAACGCATCTGCCCACATCTATGATGAGCCAATAGTCTTCCTCCAAGAGGGGCTCGTCCAGATAGATAGCTAGCCCGCAGCTCGGGGACACTATGAACTCCGCGATGCCTCCACCTGCTAGAAAATCGGCGAAAGCATAGAGATCCTTTGCAGAGGGGTAGCACAAGTCTGGGTGAGTGTGCGCAAAGACTACGCCGGGTACGCTAGGCAGCGTAACGCTCCGCTCACTGCCGGGGCCAAGCGCGTATGCGCCATTCCAACCAGCTACGTAGAAGTATTCACGGTCGAGTAGTGAGAGCCGCTTCAAACAGTCGAGCACGCCTCTACGGAACCCCTCGACAAGCATAGCTGCCAGCCCCTGGTATCGTAGCGCCTCGGGGGCATCCTCGCTGCACGACAAAGCCCTCACTAGCGGCTCCTTCACGCCCAGAATCTTTGGGAGGCTTCTCTGTAATGTAGCAACGCTATCCATGTCGCAGCCTGCATAGTCGACCAGTACCACGCTGCATTTCTCGTCGTCTACGCTGACAGTAACCTCGGCCTGGCGCCCAGTGTCTTCCTCGTAGTAGCTGAGTGCGTGGAAAGCTAGGCCAAGGCATGCCGCTCTCCGAGCATACTGCGCCAGAGAGGCTTCGCAGTAGAGCGGCCTCCTATCCATGTGTTCCGTCAACATGCTTGCACCTTTCTCGGCTGGGGATGCATGTCCGGGCGGGGGGCACCCTATCTGGTATAGAGCTGTGGCAGCGGCTCCGCTGTTAGTATGGAGACGGGCGCCTTATCAGTCGCCATCCCGGCGTCAGCCTTTTTCTCTAGTTGAAGGAATAGGATTGTGTTGGGTGTTTGGCATGCGTCCCCAGCCGGGCTCTCCTGCGCCAGACTTCGAGGCCTTGACCCATGACGGTGAGAGGATCAGGCTGAGCGAGCTCCGTGGGCGCGTAGTTGTCCTTTATTTCTACCCCCGTGCTATGACGCCTGGCTGTACGCGTGAGGCGCAGCGCTTTAACGAGCTACTAGACGAGTTCACTAAACACAATGCCATAGTAATAGGTGTATCCACAGACAGCAATGAGAGAAACAAGAGGTTTGCAGAGAAGCTTGGTCTGCGGTTCAAGCTAATAGGCGACCCGGAAGCTAAGATAGTTGAGCTCTATGGTGTGAGAAAGAAGGGGACTAAGAGGCCTAGCGCTGAGCGCGTGACGTTCATTATAGGACCTGACGGTGTGATACGGGAGGTCCTTTCCGGGATAAGACCTGCCGAGAAGCATGCCGATAAAGCGCTGGATCTGGTTAAGACGATAGCCTCTCAATAAGGTGCATCGCGATAGCGTAGTCCAGTACTGCCGTGCCGACGCTCTTGTAAAGCGCGACATTCTTCCAACGGCATTCTCTCTCACCACGCACAAGCTCGCCTAGCTCAACAACCTCGGCAAGGCCGTCAATTTCCTTGGATTCACTTAACACGCCCTGCCTTGTATCGGCGACCACGCAGCCAGCCCTCACCACGGTACGCGCGTCGACCTCACGCACCGGGTGAGGTGCGCCCACGCTGGCCACAATGGCTTCCTCGTCAAGGAGCTCACCTAGGATTAGAGGGCTTGTCGAACTAGTAGCCGCTACTACCAAGTCACTGCGCCTCAAGACCTCGTAGAGGCTAACCACTCTGCCCCCATAGTATTCGGCGAGCA
>JAMOSW010000115.1 GCA_027062725.1 Pyrodictiaceae archaeon
TCTGGCGTGTCTTCCGGGCCCGGCTGGAGCCCCTTGACTCCCTCGTGGTGTTCTACCTTCTCCAGCTGCCGCCCAGCTTCGACGCCCGCCCCCTGCACGTGGAGAGGCTCGCGGCCTTCGCGGAGGAGGTGGGGCTGGGCGAGAGGCTGGCGGTGGAGTTCCGCCACCCGAGCTGGTGGAGCGGGGAGCGGCCTGGGCAGCGGCTGGCCCAGAGGCTGGGCTTTACCCTGGTCTCGTTCGACGCGCCCCCGCCGCTTGGCACCCTGCTGTGGAGGAGCGGGGCCCGCTCCTATCTCCGGCTGCATGGGAGGACGGGCTGGTACAGCCACCGCTACAGTCGGGGGGAGCTGGAGGAGCTTGCCCGGGGCCTGCTGGGGCTCGGCGCCGGGGAAAACTACGTGTTCTTCAACAACGACCACGCGATGCTTGAGAACGCCCGGGAGATGAAGGCTATCCTTGGGGGGCTTGGCTGCAGCGCTGGTGGAGCCTCCTTAGGGCCTCGACGTTGAACACCGCGTAGGTCTCTCCCTTCTCCGCGGTGAAGCCCTCTAGGCCGGCCTCCCTGCGAAGCCTCTCTAGGCAGGGCTCGCCGCACTCCTCCAGCGCGGCCAGGACGTGCTCGAAGCGAAGGTAGCCCGTCTCCTCGGCGTCGTGGCGCCGGTAGAGCCCGACGAGGGCGACGCGGAGCCTCTTCTGCCCCGACGCCTCCACCATGGGGAGCACTATGTGGCCCCGGTCTCTGAGGTACCGGCAGAGCGCCCTCATGAATGCCTCGACGGGGTCAACCGCGCCCGGCAGCGCCATGGCCCAGTCTGCCTCCGCCGGCTTGCTCGCTGAGGGCCCGTATCGGCTCCCGGGCCTCGAGCATCATCCTGTAGACCTCCTCCTCGCTCACCTCTACGCCGTGCTCTCTCAGCGCTTCCGCAACGGCCCTGGCGGCCGCGCGGAGCGGGTCCCCGCCCCCCTCTATGGCCTCTAGGACCGCCTCCTCGGCGCGGAAGTAGATCGGGAACCTGGCCCTGCCGTCGGGAAGGAGGGCCTTGAGGACGGGCTTGACGCGCCACATCGCCTCGTAGAGCTTCTCGAGCACGGTGTCCCCCTCGAGGCAGCTCTTTATCCTCTCGAGGGCGTGGCGGGCTACGACGCCGCTCCTCCCCTGCGTCGTGACAGCAACCTCGAGGGCGCCGCCGAGGAAGACGGCGCGGTACGGCACCACGATCTCCGTCCTCGCAGCGTCGGTGGCGTCGTTCACCCACTTCCTGGCCCCCCGGGCCAGCCTCCAGACCGCCTCGTTGACTCTAGGCTCACTGGTCGCAGCCACGACTATGTCCGCCCACTCGATGTAGGGCCGCAGCGCCTCTTCCCGAGAGGCGTCTAGCTCCACGAGCTCGACCCTGCCCCTCCTCGCCGCCTCCTCGAGCTCCCTGCTGAACGCTAGCCCAACCACCCGCACCTCGGCGCCCGCCTCCGCGAACATGAGGGCTCTCCTTGTTCCCACGCGGCCTCCGCCGACAACGAGCACTCTCCGTCCTGCCAGTTCGAGCCAGAGCGGCAGCCTCGCCAAAGCCATGCCCCCTCCAGGCCACGCTATGGCGCCATACCGCGTCATGTAGGCGGCCTCTCCAGGTAATAAGTGGGAGCCCGTGCCGGGCTCGGGGGTGTAGCTCTGGTAGGTAGCGCTGTGACGCGCTGCTGGCACGTGACGCGGCCACGGCTCTGTGGCATCCAACATCAGTAAGGTTCACAGATACACAAACAGTTTAAGAAAAGAGCTAACCAGGGTTCTGCATGGCCCGCCTGAGGGCCAAACCAGGGGAGACCTCAAAGGAGAGAGGTGCGTAAGGCATGCGCCTCGTATACGCGGTCGGCCTACTAGCCCTACTCTTCGCCGCCATAGGTGTAGCCTACTCGCTCTGGAGCCAGACACTAACAGTCAAGACGACGGTCAACACCGGTGAAGTAAAGGTAGCCTTCGATCCCGACAGCCTCAGCGTCACCGACAACGGCGCCGACCCCCAGGCCAGCGGCTACAACAACGGTGACAACCTAGACGTGGCCAGCGCTTCACTCCAGGTATCCAACACCGTCGACGGCAACGCGATAGAGCTAACCTTCACCATAAGCAACGCCTACCCTGGCTACAGCGTCTGCGCAAACTTCGACGTCATGAACATAGGCAGCATACCTGTAGACCTAACCGACATACAGATAGGCCAGTATGACAACAAAGCCCTCGAAGTCACCATAAGCCCGCAGCCCAGCGAGGGCGTCAGGATAGACCCCGACAGCTCGAAGACCTTCCAGCTCTGCGTAACCGTGAAGGATGGCGCGGCTGAGAACGACAACTACAGCTTCGACGTGACCCTAAAGTTCACACAGTGGAACGGCCAGTAACGCCGTAGCGAAACGTCGTAGCGACTAGGCACCACGACCCCACGCGTTCCCCCTCGTTTTTTGAACCGAGGAAGTCCTCCCCCACAGTGTTTTCATGCTAGCGGATCTACATGCCCCTCCCCTATGTTACGAGGTGTTCGCGCCTTGAGGGTGGCGTTGGCGCTGGCTGTGCTGACGGTGCTGCTGGCTGCCACAGCGGCGGCCTACTCGCTCTGGAGCCAGACGCTGACGGTTAAGACCGCGGTGAACACGGGTGAGCTGGACGTGGAGGTGACGAGCGCGAGCCTCCTAGACACGTCCTGCAGCGACCCCAGTAGCCCGGACTACGTGATAGCGTTGACTAACCGGCGGCCAGACTTCTACCAGTATAGTCAGCTGCAGGAGCCAGACAGCAACGTGGCTTGTGGCAGCTACATGCTGGTGGACAGCGACGGGGATGGCGACTATGACACTATAGAGGTTGTGCTGTACAACGCCTATCCGAGGTACTATAATAGCCTCTCGTTCGCGTTCCGGAACAATGGCAACATACCGCTCAAGCTGTGGTACATAGAGATAGGCCGAGAGGATGATCGCGGCCAGTACCAGGTCATAGACAGGATATACCTTGAGGATCTCGGCGACCTAACTGACTCTGATGGCGTGCTGCTAGACCTGACCGGCGACGGCAAGCCCGACATAGCTGTGCACCTAGAGGACAGCCTCGGCGACCTCATAATGCCCGGACAGGGCAGGACCGGCTACACGCTCCAAATGGCGGTCCTCGACGACGCACCCGAGGCCTCCACGTTGGTCTTCTATGTTAAGCCGGTCGCGGTCCAGTGGAACGGCTTCACCGAGAGCCCTCAGCCTAGGTAGCGGAGCCCCATCCCTCCCTGACATGTTTTTCCTTTGCCAACAGGCTCCTTGCCGGGAGTAGTCCTTCACCGCGTCCTTGGCCTTTGGCGCTCCCTAGTTACGTGGGTTGGACCGCAGGGTGGAGGCGTCGTGACGCAGCGCTGGGCGCGTGCAGCGGTGGCGGCAGCAGCGGCCTACATGGCTACCCGCAGCCTTGGCCTTCTCGGCCTGTGGGCCGTCTACCTCGACCCACTGGTGGGGGCGCTGCTGGTCTCTGCCGCGCTAGTCTACGAGGCTGGGAGGTGGGAGAGGTGGCTGCTTGCGCGTGGCGTAGAGAAGGCTGTCACCGCGTCGGTGGCGGTTATGGCGCTTCTATCCGGGCTTGGTGTGGCCACGGGGTTCGCGGTTAACGGCTTCGTGGCGGGCCACGTCTCTCCGCTCAGGCTGGCCTGGGTCGCCGGGGTGTTGGCCGCCTCTGCCCTGGCTGCACGGCTGCTGGGCGGGGCCCGCGGCGCGGCAGCCGCATCGCTGCTGGCTACGCTGGGTGCGGTTAGCGCCGAGTCTCTCCGCATCCTGCTTCTGCACCCAGGTGTCGGCGACGCCGCGGAGCTCCTCTACCGGCTAGTGATGGGGGCGGCGGTCGGAGTGGCTGCCCTCGACTACGGCGTGTTGGCTGGCCTGGTCTTTGGTTGGCTTGTGTTCGCCCTGCCCGCCTACGTGGTGCCCCTGCTGCCCCGGCTACCGTCAACGGCGCTCACAATGCTGATGGCCGGCACGGGGGTCGTCGCGGCGGTGTACATGCACGCGTCGAGGCTGGAGGCTCGCGGCCTCCTCCGTGGAGGCCTGCGTGGCCAGCTCCGTGGGCTTGCGACTGTGCTCGCGGTGGCCCTCGCCACGGCTGTGGCGCTGAAGAAGGGCTACCTGGCCGCGGTAGTGGCGACGGGCAGCATGGAGCCCGCTATAAGGCCGGGAGACTTGGTGCTAATTGCGCCCGCCGACCCCTCCAGCCTCAGGCTGGGAGATGTCGTCGCCTACGTTGGGCTCGACGGCAGCCTGGTGGTCCACCGCCTCGTCGGCGTCAGCGGGAGCGGCGGCAAGATACTCCTCTACGCGAAGGGCGACGCGAACAAGGCCACAGATCCCCCGTTCACGCCGGACAGGCTCGTTGGCAGGGTCGTGCTCCGCCTGCCCTACCTGGGGCTCCCCCAGCTGCTCCTAGCAAAGCTGCTTGGCAGCGTGGTGGCCTTCCCGGCGCTCCTCGCCTCCCTCGCCGCGTTGGCGGCGATGCTCGGCTCTGGCACGCGCCGCGTGGCCAGCGACTAGGGGTGGA
This sequence comes from Pyrodictiaceae archaeon, assembly GCA_027062725.1. Lineage (GTDB taxonomy): Archaea > Thermoproteota > Thermoprotei_A > Sulfolobales > Pyrodictiaceae > QNYQ01. The sequence continues at coordinate 4,562 of JAMOSW010000115.1, forward strand.
GCATTGTTACCCTCCACGGCAACCTGCCAGGGTTACGTGCCCCTGCTACACAATTCTGCAATACTAGGCCTCGCAGGGGCTGTACCTGGCGCAGGAGCTGGCACCGGGGGAGATCCGCGCCTTGCCTGGGAGAAGGAGGGGCTTGATGGTTGTGGCCTCGCTGGCGCTCATAGCGTCCCTCGCCCTGGCCAGCGTCGGGGCGTTCATGGAGGTCTCTGAGGCCCAGCGGGGGCCCGTTGAGCCACCCAGGGTGAGGCTTGTCTCATTCCTCACAGCCCGCCTCGACGTAGAGCCTGTGCTCATCCTGGGCAACAGGAGCACGCTCCAGCTCCTGGAGCCCAACGGGACCCTCACGGTCCCCTTTAAGGTGCTGCGCCTGGTCCACGTCGAGCCCCGAGTGAGGGCGTCGGGAGTCAACGTAGACTCCAGTGAGCCAAGGCTACGGCTCTGGCTAGAGGTCTACGGGTTCCGCATACCCATCTCCTCAGCGAGCGGCAGCCTCGAGTTCAATATGAGCAGGCTCTACGCCCTCGCGGAGAGGGCCGCGCTGGAGGCGGGCCTAGGCAAGCCGAGCGAGGTACGAGTCATAGTAGAGGCCCGGGTTGCCGCAAAGCTGGACAAGAACGGAGCCACCGAGGTGGCCTCGCTGAGGCCGAGCCTGGTGCTCGTGAAGCGCGGCGCGCTCGTAACGGTCGAGTCGAGGCCCTCGAGCCGCGTGGTGACTCTCTCTGCGGCGCCTGCCGAGGACGGCTCCAGGGCTGGGCTCTACCTGCTGGCCGCTGGCATGGCGGGCATAGTGGCCTCTGCGGCGCTCTACGCCTACGCTAGGCCCCGGCCCCTGGTGTCCCCCGAGAGGACCGTGGAGGGCCGCATAGAGGGCGGCATACCCGTCGTCGAGGTGGCCTCCCCTAGGAGAGTGGCGGACCTGGCGGAGAAGCTGGACACAATCGTGATAGACGAGGGAGGCAGGATCTGCGTCGTGGACCGTGGCGTCGCGTACTGCGCCCCCAAGCCCTCCGCGGAGGAGCCGGCGGCCGGGGACGGGGCTAGCCCCAGAGGAGGCGGCGGAGAGGCGCAGGGATGAACCCCCCACGCCTCATCATTGCCTCGTTCCTGCCTCCCCCTGGGTCCATGACCGGGGCTTTGCCCAGTAGGCCTCCGAGCTCGACCAGGTCGCCGGGCCTTGCGCCGGGCGCAGGCAGGAGCCTGACGCCCAGCGTCTTCCCCTGCACGGCCGCCACGGTGAGTGTGTCGAGCACCAGGCCGCTCAGTCTCATTTCGCCAGCCTCCGCCGGGACGGGCACCATGTCCACCCCGGTGCTGCACACGGATGTCATTGCGAGCAACTTGTAGACCGTTATCAGGCCCCGTGCCGCTGCCTCGGCGAGGCCACTGTCCTCGCTCACGGGTATCATCGCGCCGCTATAGCCGCCCGCGCAGCAGACCCCCATCGCGCCGCCCCTCTTGAGGGAGTCCACTAGGAGGGCGAGCGCCGCCACGCTGCCCGGCGCGCCCGCCTCGACACCTATCGCCTCCAGGACGGCGGCTATGCTGTCCCCGGGCTCTGGTGTGGGCGCGAGCGAGAGGTCAACGCTTCCTATAGCGTAGCCCGTCTCCTGGGAGACCTTCTCGGCCACCAGCTGGCCCAGCCTCGCGACTTTGAAGCCTATCCTGCGCAGCTCCCCCGCCAGCACGTGCAGCGGAGCCTCCATCGGGAGCCCCCGGAGAGCCTCCGCGACAACCTTCGGGCCACTAACTGCCACGTTCACGACAGCCTCGGGCTCGCCGAGGCCGTGGTGCGCGGCGGGGAGGAAGGGGATGTCTGGCGCCACGTTGGCTGTTACGAGGAGCTTGGCGCCCGGCAGAGGCGAGCCGGCTCTCTCCACGGCCTCCAGCAGCGCAGAGACGGAGACCCTCACAGCGTCTAGGCTCACACCCAGAGCAGTAGAGCCCGCATTAACGAACCCCATGACCCTCTCAGTCTCCACGAGGATATCGGGCAACGAGTCTATCACGGCCGCAGCTGCGAGCGAGATACCCCTCTCCGCGAACGCCGAGACACCACCCACATAGTCTACGCCAGCCACGGCAGCCGCCCGGTCCACCGCTCGGGCGGCCTCTACGAGAGCCTCCACAGCCTTGTCGTAGCTGCGTGCCGCCAACGGCGCGGCAAGGTACTCGAAGGGGCTCAGCGCGACACGGACCGTGGTCACCTCGACGCCCAGCTCGTCAGCCACACGGTCAACCACGTGGCGGAGAACCCTCCCATGCTCCTCAACCAGCTCCTCCAGGCAAGAGACTGTGTCACCTATGCTCCCCGAGACGCAGCGCCTAGAGTCAAGGCTCAGCGTCACGCTCCGTACGTCAAGGCTCCGGTAGCGGAGCATCTCGACGACCTCGGCTATCTCGCCGAGGCCGTACAGCGGCCTCTCACCCAACCCCGAGCTCCCCTCCACTGCGAGCCAGCGGCTAGGGCCTCTCCATGTAGCGGACGACCTCGATGCTGTGGACACTCACCTCGACTCCCAGCCTCCTGGCCTCCTCCTCGAGGAGCCGCCTCAGTTCCCCGACGCCCACGCGGGCGGCGCCGAGATCAACTATCATAGCCATGGTGAAGACTCCTCTCATGACTGTCTGCGATATGTCGAGAATATTGGCGTTGACCCTTGCGAGGACTCCGGCGATACCGGCCACTATCCCGGGCCGGTCCCTTCCATGCACAAAGACTACCACGTGGCGCGCCCTGCCGCTGGCCCCTATGGAGCCGCTCCCCGGCTGCTCCACGCCGGCTCGCCCCCGGTAAAGGTTGCAACATCTGCCGCTGCTTAATGCTGCAGCGAGCCCTCCGGCCATAAGGTTCCTCAAGAGCCCCGGGCCGCTACGCCGAGTTTACAAACAAGGTTGTGGAGGAGACGGACGTGGGTATGTTCCGGGGCTAAACATATGATTCATCACTGTTCGCATACTGCATAACTATCTGCTGTGGTGTGACTACATTGCTGGGCAGCCTCCTCCGTGGCGTTAAGCGCTGGTGGCACCTCCGGGACCCGGAGATACAGTGGATGGTAGAAGGTCTGTGTGGATGAGGTCCCAGAGGAGGCTAACCCCGTGCCCCAGAGGATGGGGGGCCCTACAGCTTCGTCGCGGAGAACATCGAGGAGAACAGCTACCCCCTCGACGACCCCGACATAATGCTGACTGCGCTCCAGGCCTCGGAGGAGTCAAGGCGCTAGACGCTCCGCCTCCACGGTCTCCGGGGCGAGGTGCGGCTCCTCGTCTCCCGGCCCGAGCTCGCCAGGGCCCCCTACCTGGTCGTGCTCAACGGTGAGCAGTTCGACGCCTGGCTCCTCACATACTACGGTGTCATAGTCGCGGCCCGTCTCGACGAGGCCGGCGTAGGCACCAGCTACGGGCTACGGGCCATCCAGTACCTCGACGAGTGGAGCGGCACCGTGGACGCCACCTTCGTCAGGCTCCGGGACAGGCTCTACAGCTGGGGCCCCGAGTTCACCGTCTACATACGTGGCATAGACAACCAGCACCGCTACCTAGTGGTTACCCTGAACAATCTCTACCGGTACCTACTCGCCGGCGAGACCGGCAAAGCCCTCAGCGACACCCTGGACGCTCTAGTGGACTACACCAGGTTCCACTTCAGGAGCGAGAAGCGCCTCTTCGACAAGTACGGCTACCCCCGCGCCGAGGGCCATAGGAGGCAACACCGCTGGCTCGTAGAGAAGGTCGAGGCGTTCATGGAGAAGTACCGGGCGGGCGAGGAGAGGCTCACCCTCGAGGTGCTCCACTTCCTCGCCGACTGGGTCCGGAACCACATACTCAACAGCGACCATGACTTCGGCGAATGGTTCCTAGAGCACAACGTGCCCATAGTCGACCCAGACTCGTAGAGAAGTACCGGGGAAGGGCCGTAGCGCACTAGCAGCCACGCCGCCCCTCCTTTTCTCCCATAAACCCCCGCCATGGTCTACCCCATCCATCCCCTCGGGGGTGAATACGTGGCAGGCAGGGCCATACTGGCGCTGCGTGCGTCTAGGCTCCTCGTGGCGGCCTCGATGCCGGGCCTCGTCGCTGCCCTCGTAGCCGCAGCCGCGGCTAGGCCCCTTCTCCATGCCAGGCTGGTTGCGCTCTACACGCTCCCGGTCTTCATAGCGGGGATAGCTGCCGCCTACGCCGCCTCCTCCGCCCCGAGGAGTAATGCTGCCGTCCTCTACGCTCCTCTCGCGTCGCTGGCTCTCCTTCCGGCGGCAGTAGCGGCGGCCGCGGGGTGCTGTGTCCTGCCGCTCTCTCTCGCGTCGCTGGCCTTCGCAGCCGCCCTGGCTACGGCGTCGCGGGGACTCCGAGGGAGCCTTAGGCTCAGCGTGGTGGGGCTCTCTCTGGCCTTCGCGTCCTACGCCCTCGTGGTGGCAGCCCCCTACCCCAGGGGGCTGCTCTGGCTGCTCGCCGCTGTCTACACCGTGGCGTTTGGCTCCATCTATGCAGTTACGGTGCATAGCTTCCCTCGGACCTACGGGCTGGAGCCGCGCCGGCTGGCCGCCGTGGCGGCCTATGCCGCCAACGTGGCTGGGGCCTTGGTTCTCCCCCGCTGCCCTAGTCTCGGCGTGGCGTTGTTGCTCGTGGGTGTCCTCCTCTACCCGGCCGCGGCGCGCCTAGAGGTGGTGCCGCGGTGGCTACTCGGCGCCTGGAGGAGGCGGGGCGTGTCGGCGGCAGCGAGGAGCCACTGGTACTTCCTGGCTGGCCACGCTGCGGTGCTCGCCTCGCTGCCATTGGTGCTTGTAGGCTGGCTCCTCTATCTAGCGTGGGGCGACCTGGTGGCGGCTATCCACGCCTCAACAGTGGGCTTCGTCCTACTACACATAGAGATACACGCGCCGATGATGGTGCCTGTTATATACAGGATGAGGCATGCCAGGCGCTACTGCGTGGTGAACTATCTGACAGCGCTGGCGGCTGCGGCGCTGCTCGTGGCGGGGCTCCGCGGGCTGCCGCTGCTTCTCGTCGTCTCCTCGCTGGCGGCTACGCTTTACACCGCCTGGCCTCCCCCGGGGCGGTAGATAAGCGCTCGCCCGGCGACGTAAAGGTAACCTAATCTAAGCCCGCCTGGCAGGCCTCCTACTTGCTTCGGTGGACACCGTGGCCGAGGAGGTTAGGCATAGGCTGGTTGAGGGCATACTAGAGGACACGGTGCTGATCGAGCGTGCTGCGGTGGTCGACCTATATACCGGGTTTGAGAAGCTGCTCCGGTTCGTAGGCGGCCTCCTCTACACGGTCTCCAAGCGCGCTGGCAAGATGACCGCCCGGAGAATGAGGGAGAAGGGTCTCCTTGAAAGCATAGACTACTTCGAGGCTATGATGACGAGCTTCCTCCTGGGCGGCTACGCGGAGAAGGTCGTAGTGGAGGACGTTGAGAGGAGCCATGGCGAGGCTAGGGTGAGGCTCCGCGTCTACGGCACCCTCCTCGGCTCCCGGCTGAAGGACAGGAAGAGACCTGTCGACCAGCCGTTCGTTGGTTACCTGGCGGGCTGGCTTGAGGAGGCGCTGGGGGTCAAGGTTGACGGCCGAGAACTAGAGTGCGCCTCTCGTGGCGGCGACAGCTGCGTCTTCGAGCTCCGGGTGAGGAGCAGCGACGTGTCCGTGCCCGAACCGGGACGCGTCTATGCGAGGCCAAAAGTGAGGATACTCGTCGAACATTGAATACTAGTTCTTGCCCCTAGTGAGGCTCCTTATTAGCTCGATAGTGGTCCTCACGCCCCAGCCCGTGGCGCCACCCTGGCTGTAGTAGGGTCTCCAGGGCCCCTTCTCCTGCACCCACGCAACGCCCGCTATGTCAAGATGGGCCCACCTGGTGTCGCCGACGAACTTCTCGAGGAACTTCGCGGCAGTTATCGTCCCCGCTGGGCGGCCGCCGACGTTGCTTGTGTCCGCGGTCTTCGACTCCAGCTGCTTCTCGTAGACTGGCCACATGGGGAGCCTCCAGGCGGGTTCGCCCGCCCTCCACGCAGCCTCCTCAACCATCTTGAGGAGCTCCTCGTCATTGCCGAGAAGCGCGGCCGCATGGCTACCCAGGGCTATCACCGCAGCGCCGGTAAGAGTCGCATAGTCGAGCATGTAGTCGGGCTTAATCTTCTCCGCCGCGTAGGCCAGGGCGTCCGCCATTATTAGGCGTCCCTCGGCGTCCGTGTTGCCGACCTCGACCGTCAAGCCATTATACATCTCCAGCACGTCGAGTGGCTTGTAGCTGCGGCCGTCGGGTAGGTTCTCTACCGCTGGTATGAGGGCGGTGACCTCCACGGGTAGCCCCAGCAGGGCGGCCGCGACCACGCTGCCCAGGGCGGCAGCGCCACCAGCCTTATCGTACTTCATCTCCAGCATGTACTGTGGCGGCTTAAGGTCAAGGCCTCCAGCGTCAAAGGTTACAGCCTTCCCGATGAGGGCAATGCGCAGCCCTCCACCGCCGCGGTACCGGACTATTATCAGCCGAGGCTCGACCACACTGCCCGCGCCGACGGCCAGTATACCGCCCATGCCTAGCTCCTCCAGCTCTGGCCGGTGTAGCACCTCGACCTCGACCGGGACCTCTCTAGCCAGGCTCTTCACGTACTCCTCAAGCTTCTCAGGGTTCATCTTGTTGGCGGGGGCGTTGGCCACGTCGCGGGCGACACGGACAGCCACGGCTATGGCCCTGGCGGTCTTCTCTGAAGCCTCTGGCGCGTCCAGCACAATCTCCTCCAGCGTGTGGGGCGCCCGGCTCTTCTTCTTCAAGCTATAGACATAGTTGGCCATGTCGGCGGCGACGAGAGCCTGCTCCCAGGCCCACTCCTCGCTGCCGCCCTCCCCGGCGGCGTCCTGCAGCAGCCCCGGCTCGACCTCAATACCTAGGCGGTGCACCTTCCGCAGCTCCCTAGCAGCCTTAACGGCCGCCGCGACGGCAACACGGAGCCTCTCAGCGTCACCGTACCATTCCCGGTCGCCGCCGCCGGCGAGGATAAGCCTGGGAGGCCAGGTCTCCTGCCTGTAGATCAGCTTGGTCTCCTCCGTGTTGGCCGAAAAGTCGCCGAGCTCTATCACGAGCCTAGCCAGGGGCCCGCCCTTCTCCTTCGCCCACTCTAGGCCCTTCTTGCTGACCGCGAACGCGTAGGCGTCGACACCGTCCAGGGGGCTGCCCCTGCGGAAACTGGGCTTGGGGAGCGCCACTCCTGGCACACCCGTCGGGGCCGCACCAGCCCCTCATGGGATAAATAGTGGCCGCCGCGCGGCCTGCTAGGGCGTCGAGGCGCTGACTGTGACAGTCAACGCGACAACGCTCATCAACGCGAGTATAGTGAACACGAGCGTAGCGTAAAGCTCGACGTAGCAGGTCGGCCCATCCTCGGTCTCGCGGAGGTAGCTGGAGAGCATACGGTAAGCCATGTAGGCGAAGAACGCCGCAACCACAGCCAGCGCCACAGCGACAACCGCCATAGGCCCACGCCCGTGGGCACACCGTCATGTAGAATATACGCCTGCCATACACCCTTATTTGAGCAGTACGGGGCTACAGTTGAATCCTACACGCTAGCCACGTAACACAAACCATCCCCTCCACATTAACGCCGCCACAGCCCCGCAGAGACATGGAGCGAGAGGAGGGAGGTCAACGTGACCGGTCTGAGGGACTGGCTCTCCAAGAGGGCCGCGGCGGTCTACGCCGCCTCGATGGGCCTCCTCGAGGCGGCTCGGAGGCTCCGCGGCCGCCTCGAAGGCCGTGAGCTATCGGAGCTGGCCAGCGACGAGGCGGCTATGGAGATGCTGCTCGGCGGCTTCGACCCCGAGTCGGGGGAACCCTACCGGCCCGACAGCCTCGCGCGGCTCTACCGTGACCTCTACGGCATCCAGGTGCTTGCCCCAAGGCTGCTGGCGCTCAGGCTCCGCGACGGGCTCCCCCTGTCGATAGCCGGGCGGGGTGTGCGGGTTGCGTGGGAGAAGACCAGGTTTCTCGCCCTCGCGGAGGCGCTGGCTGGGACCGCCTCCAGGCTGCTCGGCCTCCTCGGCGCCGAGAAGCCGGAGCCACTCCGCTACGAGCCCAGTGAGCCATCCTGGGGGCTCGAGGCGGCCCGCAGGCTAGCCGAGGAGGCCGCAAGGACCGTGCCGCCCTACAGCAGGGAGGCCATGATCCTCTTCGCCGCCTCGGGGCCGGCCCCGCTCGGCCTCCTCGAGGCCATGGGCAGCGACCGTGGTGAGCTCGAGTCACTAGGCTGCCGGGTGGCAGCCAGGCTCCCAGGGAGCGAGGCAGGCGGCCCGGTCGGCGTTGCCAGGCTCCTCTGTAGCCCCGGGGAGCTGCTCTCAGCGTACCGCTGCCTCACGCTGGGTGCAATGAGGCTCCTCCAGCTCGAGGAGCTCGCCCGGTTCATTGAGGCGCCTCAGCCCCTGGAGGAGATCGCCAAGGAGGCTCTGGGGGAGGCTGGAGAACGGCTGGACCAGCTTGCTGGGGCCGCCCACGGCCTTGGGCAGAGGCTGCCCACGCCGAGGGAGTGCGGCGTTGAGGCCCCGCTGTTGCCGCTCGGGGTCTGGAGTTACCGCCTCGGGCTCCGTGTGGTCGATGTCGAGGTTTATACTGAGAGCGGTGAGAGGCTGGGAACCTACATGGACCTCGTGGAGGTGCTGGCCCCGCTCCTCTACCGTGGCCTGGCCGGCCTAGAGCCTGCTGGCCAGGAGGGCGACACTGTGGAGGTGGAGGCTTGGTTCGTGGCGAGGCAGCGCGGCTAGGCCTCCAGGGCCTCCTCCGCCCTCGCCGCCGCCGAGCACAGGGCGGCGACCGCGGCGGCCACGGCGTCGAGTAGTGCTTCGGCGAGCTCCTCCTCGGTCTCACCCGTTAGCCTTGGCAGCCTTTCCAGCCTAAACGCTATGCCGTGGAGGCTCCTCTGTAGCTCCTCTAGCGCCTCACCAAGGCTGCAGCGCAACGCCCTCTCGGCCGGAGTCTCGCCAGTCGCTGGCAGGCTGCAGCCCTTTATGCAGGGCTCCAGGGCCCCGCCGAGGGCCTGGGCGGCGCGGCGCAGGACCCTGGCGATGCCGCCCCCCTTGCCCCTGTGCTTCCCCACGGCCTCCCGTATCTCCCGTAGCGTTTCCTCTGCGGCCTCGCAGCCCTCGCGGAGCACGGCCAGGCACTTCTCGAGAAGCTCCCCGCCCATAGCTGTCCGCCGCCCTTCCTCGGCCGGGGCGGGGCAGCACTAATTCCCCTCCCTCTTTCCCTGCGGCTGTCCATAGCTTCGTGCAGTCCGCCGCGGAGGGCCCAGCTCATGCCCATGGTGTACCATTCGGGGAAGAGGAGGGCGGCCATATACGCCCCGGGCGCCTATGGCCGGGAGGAGGGTAAGACGGGCCACGACCTAGTGATTTTCGATGGTGGGCTCCTCTGGGACCTTGTGGCGGTGATAGACCCCTTCAATGCTGGCCGTGACGCGGGTGAGGTGCTCGGCCTGGGCAGGAAGAACATACCCATAGTCTCGTCGCTGCGCGAGGCACTGGATAGGGGTGCGGAGGCTCTCATCCTCGGCGCGGCCCCGGTCGGCGGGAGGTTGCCCGAGGCCTGGCTCCGCGACATCCTCGACGCGCTCGAGGCCGGTGTTGACGTCTACAGCGGGCTCCACAGCTTCATATCCGACATTCCCGAGGCTCGGAGGGCGGCGGAGCGGGGCGGCGCCAGGATAGTTGACGTGAGGAAGCCTGACCCCAGATACTTCCGGGTCTGGGACGGGAGCGTCCTCGAGACCAGGATGGCCAGGGTCCTCGTCGCCGGCACGGACTGCGAGGCGGGCAAGAACATAGCCACGTACACGCTCTACAAGGCGCTCAGCGGCCGGGACGCAGAGGCCTGCATGATAGGCACAGGGCAGACTATGCTCCTCCTAGGCGCCAGGGGCATTGTCATGGACGCCATCCCGAGCGACTTCGTCGCCGGCGCCCTCGAGCAGGTCCTGGTCGAGGCCTACCGCGACGGCTGCCGCGTAGCAGTAGTCGAGGGCCAGGCGGCGATAACCCACGAAGCCTACGGCCACGTGAGCCTAGGTATACTCCGCGGAGCCTCCCCAACCCATCTCGTCATAGCACATGTGCCGGGCAGGAGGTGGAGGGCCGCCTTCAGCCACGCAAAGAAACCACTAGCCAACGTGGAGCCCAGGGAGGAGCTGGCCTACCTACGGGCCCTCAACCCATACCCTAACCCGGTGCTGGCAGGGATAACGCTGAACACCAGCAGCTACAGCCCCGAGGAGGCCAGGAGGATAGAGGAGGACTACACAAGGGAATACATGGTCCCCGCTGTGGACCCGCTGAGGACAGGCGTAGACCCCATAGCCGAGAAAATACTTGAAACAATACACAACTAGCCATAGTGGAGTCTTACAAGCACATTGACCAGTTTCTTGACAGTGTTCTTGACCTCGTCGACCTTTATCGTTCTGAGAGGCGCTGTTTTACCTCCATCGACCAGGGACACGACTTTGATGTCTCCTGCTTCAAGTATCTCTATGGCAACGTTCTCTTCCTTACTGAGCCTCCCATGCATCAGCTTATTGCGGAGCTGTCGTGCCCGACTATAGGCGGCTAGCTCCTCGTTGGAGAGGGGTAGGCTGCTGCATTCTGCCGATAGCATTGTTTCCTCCTCATCGCCGGTTCTGGCGCATTTCTCGAGCAAGCCAGAGATTCTCTTCCATTCGTGGTCTTCGACTCTAACAATGTCCCCGGGAGATTGCTGCTTTGCCGCAAGGAGAGCTACAACCAGCTCCCTCGCGGAGCCTAGGGCTCTGTCGGGCATGTCCTTCTCTACGAGCTCGCCCAGCGCTGCGAGTATTGTCCCCATGTTTGTGTCGTGGCGCAGCCTCTCTGTGAGCCTCTGGGTGGAAGCCAGAACAGCGTCTGCAACAGGAACCCAGGCTACATCAGCAGCCACTGCATCCGGGTCTTGAAGAATTGTTTCTAGGCCTTGACTGGCCCGTCTCTGTAGCCCGGCGAGTGCCTCTAGCCTTTCAGGGACTAGGGGTACCTGGCCGCTGCGGAGCGTCCATAGCAGCTCCGCCGACTTCTCGACCACTGCCTTCACCTTGCCGTAGAGGGGGCCATATCTCCTTCCGAGCCTGCCGCTTATCCTCGTAACAGCGTCACGGGGGAGGAGGCGCTCGTCGAGCATCTTCCACGCGTTTATCCCCGATGCGACGGTGTTGACTGTTCCGGCTGCCCCAGTCATGTCTATGAATTCTACCTCTGTGCCTTCGCCGACCTTGCCCATGACGGGCGCCATGTATATCCTCGTCTCGACGCCGTCGGGGCCGTAGACTGCGGCTATCATTGAGGCGGCTAGCAGCGTGGCGGAGACGAGCGGGTTGGTGCCGTGGGATAGGTCTATGACTAGGCTGTAGCCATCCCTGGATAGGCCGCGGAGGGCGGCGTAGACCGTGTTAAGCATCGCCTCGAAGGGCGCCTCGTGAACCTCTTGTCCGCCGAACCGGGCCTGGTAGACGCCCTCCTCGCCGTGGGCCTGTTCGAGGACTATGGGTGAGGCTGCGCCTGGGTGTGGCACCACTCTGCAGTCGAAGCCCTGCTCGAGCAGCTGCTGTGCCAGCTCGTCGGGGCGTGTTATGTCCTCGGGCCCGCCTCTTTTTGGTCTTACAAGTCTTTTGCCTTTGTAGCCTGTCTTGGCCTCAAGCAGGAGGCGGTACATGCCGCAGTGGTTCTCGGCGAAGAGGGTCTCTGGGACAAGGACTAGGCGCTTCTCGAAGCCCCCGGTCTCGGCGGCTAGTAGCTTGTTGAGTGCAGCGGCGGCTAGGACGCTTCTAGCCCTCTGGCCGCCTAGGCGGTACGTTACGGGCTCGTAGCCTGTTGCGGCCCCGCCAAGCCATACGAGGGCCCAGCGCTTCTCCGCGGATGCCAAAGGATGTCACCCCCTCGGATAGGGGGCTGGTGGGGCTATAGCCTGGGCTCCACATGGCCCGGGGGTGGGGCTGTGTGGCGTGCCCGGTGGCTCTCCGCCCTGTGGTGCGTCTCCGGGTCTCCGCGTAGAGCTGCCTGGTCTTAGCCTGGCTCATCCGGTGATGAATGCTAGCGGCGTGCTTGGCTCTAGTGTGGATGGGTTGAAGAGGCTTGCAGCCGCCGGGGTCTCGGCGCTGGTGTTGAAGAGCTTCACGCTGGAGCCCCGCAGCGGCTACCCTACGCCTATCGCTGTGCCGCTGCCCTACGGGATGTTGAACGCCGTTGGACTTAGTAATCCGGGCCTCGAGAAGCTTCCAAGCCTCGTGAGAAACGCTAAGGCGTTTGGCCTTCCCGTGGTGGCTTCTATTGCTGCGTCAACGCCGGCGGAGGCCGAGAAGCTGGCGGCGGCCGCCTCCGAGGCCGGGGCTGACGCGATAGAGCTGAACCTTAGCTGTCCTCACGCTAAAGGCCGGGGCCTGGTGTTGCTATGGGATCGCAAGGCGGCAGCAGAGGTCGTTAACGCAGCTGCTAGTGTCTCGCGTGCCCCCGTATACGCGAAGCTGGGCCTCGTGGACAACCTGGTGGAGACGGCGTCAAAGATGCTAGAGGCCGGCGCAGCCGGCCTTGTTTTGATAAACACTCTTCCGGCGATGATGATAGATGTCTACTCGGCCTACCCTGTCCTCGGAAACCGCGTAGGTGGCCTCTCGGGGCCGGCGATACACCCTGTAGCTGTCCGAGCCGTCTACGAGGTCTACGGAGAGACAGGGGCGCCGATCATAGGCGTGGGCGGCGTCGAGGACTGGTCCTCGGCGGCGGAGCTCATACTCGCAGGGGCCAGGGCTGTCCAAGTGGGCACGGGAATAGTCCGCCATGGTGAGGAAGTCGTCTGCGAGATAGTCAAGGGCCTAGAGAGGTGGCTCAACATCAGAGGCTATGAGAGCCTAGAGGACGCTGTAGGTGCAGCTCAGAGGGCTTAGATGTACCGTCACACTATTGTGACGAGGCTCGTAGCAAACAAGACTCTCAATAACAGCGAAGAAGCATGTGATATCGTCGGTGTGGGTGTAGGGCCTTTCCGTTTTCCTAGCAGGTGGCCAGCATTGCCCGAGTGCAGCCAGGAGGGCCTCGAGAGCTCTTCCGTGGCCTGCTTGCCGAAGCCTTCGTCGAGTTCATGGAGAAGCTTTGGGAGAGAGGACGCTCCGAGGCAGAGAACATAAAGGCAATGCTGGAGAGGCATGGAGTGGGGCCGGGTAGTAGGCTTCTCGAGCTAGGCGCTGGCAATAGGTAGAGTTGCGGCCCACCTAGCCCAGCTGGGCTACCTTGTGGACGGTATAGAGTATTCCCCGGTCTTCATTGAGAGAGGCACCCGGCTACTCCAAGAACACGGGCTCAGCAGTAGGGTGAGGCTCCTCCGGGGAGACGCCTACAATCTAGAGGAGGGTGTTAGGCAACGAGAGCTACGACGCGGTCTACATGGTTTGGAGCACGTTGCTCGGCTACGGGCCCGACACGGAATGCGATAGGATACTCCTCAACGAGGCTAGGAGGCTCGTGAAACCCGGAGGTCTACTTGTGATAGCCAATACTGTCAGCTACGATCGCGAGGCTCTCATAAACATGATGTGGCTGTAGGGGCCCGTTCATAACGTTCATGGACCGCTACGCTGTCGTCGAGGATCCAAGCTTTGACCCGAAGGAGTAGGCCCTCAACGCGCGCTGGATATTCTACAAGAGGAGAGGGCTCAAACCTTGACTATGTCGACGAGGCCATATTCAAGCTGAGGGTCTATACTTTTGAAGGAGCTTGTCGGGCTCGTAGAGGAGACAGGGTGGAGACTCCTAGCCGCTTACCATGACCCTCTCCGTGCCACGCCATACCGTCCAGGAATGAGCGGCTTCAACCTAGTCTTTGAGGCCGTGTAGAGTGGGCTAGAGGAGGCCTCTGCGGTGTAGAAGCCCGAGCAGCTCTTCGAGAATATCCTTTATTCGCTTGTCCTCTCTCTCAGCGGCCCGCCGCAGCTCATCTAGCTTCATCTCAGGGCCAAGCGTAGCCAGTAATAGTATGAGCCTTCTCCGGGACTCCTCTGTGCCCCAGTAGGCCTGCTCGCGGAGATAGCGGAGCACTAGCTCCTCGGGAGCCTCTAGGTAGAACCAGCCAAAGCCCTCTGCTTCGACTCGTATGGGTGGGAAACGGCTACGATAGCCTACACGGACGAGGTCAAGAGCTTTCTCGGCGCCTGCTAGTCGCACCACCGGGCCCCGGGCGGAGTCTGGAAGCTGCTTTCTCAGTATCCTCATGGCTTCTTCGAGTGCTCTGGCGGCGCAGTAGCCCTCCACAGCGATGTCGACATCTAGTGTTCTCGTTGCCCCTCCGGTGAGCAGCTCGACGGCAAAGCCGCCGACGACTATAATGCGGCCCAGTCTCTTCTCCTCAAGGAAACGGTTCAGTGTTGCCAGTATGGCGGCTACACGATGCTCCGGCCTCTCAAGGTCTGCGGCCTTTGCTGCCGCCTCAAGGAGGGTCTCTACGAGCTCCTCCGCGTATGCGGAGTCGCATTCTTCGCGTCTGCGTGTCGAGGCTGTAGCTTCTTCGGGCCTCTTCTCGCGCGGCTTCTGCGATACGGAGCACCTCCTCCAGGTTCTTCCTCGCTAGCTGGTCACTTCTCCGGCTCTCTTCTAGCGCGATAGCTAGCGCAGTGGCTCTCCTCTCTTCTAGCCTCTTAGAGCGTGCCAGTAGCTCCCTAAGAGAGAGACTCACCGCCTACACCCCAGTCGCTACCCTTGGCTGCTCCTCTGCTCTCGTGCTTGCTAGCTGTCTCCTAGGACTAGAATATGCAGTTCCGGAGCTTTCTAGCTAGCGACAGACTAAGCACCTAGGCCACACCTATAAATAGTTACATTTTTTCCCTAAAGGTTCAAAACTTATAGCTTCAATGCTTCCAAGTTTCGCCGGTTAACGACGGCGCCGTGGTGGCGGTCTATGAAGCTTAGGCTAATAATCCAGAAAAGGGTCCTCGAGATAGTGCTAGCGGAGCTGCTAGTATTCACAGCACTAGGAGTAAGATTCCACAATGCATTTACATCGCTGAAGACCACCCTGCCGGCAGCAATGTTCCTAATGCTGCTGCAGCCCATGTTCAGCATAGATTTCTCGTCGATACGGAAACGCGGACTAAGACAGCACGCGAGATTCACCCTACTAGTGCTCGTCCTCTACCTAGCCGTAGCGCCGGCGCTGACACTCCTCCTCGTCCACGTATGGGACAACGTGATGCCAGACTGGACTAGCCCCCTGCTGCTCGGAGCGGTAACAGTTGAGCTCTCACCAGTAGCAATGCCGGCACCAGCCTTCACAGCTCTATGCGGCGGCGACGTAGAGCTGAGCCTCCTTAGTGTCGTAGTAACGTTCATTCTCGCACCGGTAACAATGCCTGCCTACATTGTCGCTATACTCCACCGCGTCGCCTCTGTACCGGTGGGTCAGATAGCGCGAAGCATAGCGCTATACATCCTTGCCCCTCTAGCTGTGGGCCAAACACTCAGAACCATAGTTACACGTCATGCATCAACCCCAGTAGAGGCCGCTGAGACACTAGCAGAGGTCAACGCCAGGCTCGCGC
>JAMOSW010000116.1 GCA_027062725.1 Pyrodictiaceae archaeon
TGCCGGTGAGGAAGCTCGCTCTGGTCGTTGCTGTATTACTCGTCATGCTCTTCGTTCCCCACGTCTCGGCGGGGAAGAACGTCGTCTACGTGGCCAAGGTGAGCGGAACAATCACTCAGTACACCGCCGACCAGTTTGCGCGCTACATAAAAACCGCCGAGGAGCACAACGCCGAGGCGCTGATTATAGAGCTCAACACGCCCGGCGGTCAGGGCGACGCGATGATGCGCATCGTTTCTCTGATTCAGAACTCGACGGTCCCCGTGATAATCTACGTTTATCCTCGGGGAGCGATAGCGGCCTCTGCCGGGACGTACATCGCAATGAGCTCTCATCTGATAGCAATGGCCCCCGCAACCAGCATAGGGGCCTGCGAGCCGATACTCGGTTACGCGTCCAACGGGAGCATAATCCGCGCCCCAGAGAAGATTAGGAACTTCTACACCGCCTACATGCGCTCTCTGGCTGAGGAGAGTGGCAGGAACGTCACTGCCGCGGAGAAGTTTGTGCTGGAAGACCTGAGCTTAACCCCTGAGGAGGCCTTGGAGGCCCATGTGATTGAGGTCATAGCAAACGATGTCCCCGACCTCCTCAGGAAGGCCAACGGGATGAAAACGAAGATACCCGTGGCCGGGAGGGGCTACGTCACTTTCAACTTCACGGACGCCGAGGTCAGGGAGCTGAACCAATCGATAAGCGACGTTATAGTGAGCTACCTTTCCAACCCCGCGATTGCGTACATACTGCTCAACGTTGGCATTCTCGGGCTGATATTCGGCTTCCTCACCCCCGGCTGGCACGTTCCAGAAACCCTCGGCGCAATCCTCCTAATCCTCGGTGTCATTGGCCTTGGCTACTTCGGCTATGATACCGCCGGGCTTCTGCTCATAGTGCTCGCGATGATATTCTTCATAGCCGAGGCCCTGACGCCGACGTTCGGTCTTTTCACGATTGCGGGCGTTGTAACGTTTGTGCTTGGTGGTCTGATACTCTTCGGGAAAGGGGGCGGGGGTGTGTACCTCGTGAGCGA
>JAMOSW010000117.1 GCA_027062725.1 Pyrodictiaceae archaeon
AGAAGGTGTTAAGGTCCTCCTCTATTATGAGGAGTATGTTTGTCTCTAGCTTCGTGTTCCTGATAACCAGGTAGCCGCCGTGAATGTCGAACACCTCGCCGATAAGCTTCTCCAGTATAACCTTGGCCAGCACGTGGTCTATGCCGTGCTCGGCGAGGCGTGTGACGTCTACGCTCCACTCCCTCGTCCTCTCGGCGACTAGCTTGTACTCGTCCAGGAGCACGCGGAGAAGCTCCTCAACCTTGTCCTTCTTGACGCCGTTGACCTTCGATATCCACTTGACCAGGTTCTTCCACTTCTTCTTGTCCACGTGGATGGGGTTAAAGCTGAGGGCCTCCATACATTTCTCGCAGACGGGGGCGACGCGCTCGAGCACCGCGACGCCTCGGCCCTCCCGGGGCTCAACGAGGTAGCTCCAGAACTCCCACGGCCCCACCGCCCGTTTCTTGCCGCAGACGCTGCACTTGCCCTCCGAGGCGCCCTTCAGGAGTACGCGGAGGCGCACCAGGAGGTCCTCCACTGCCGAAGCGTCGGCACTGAAGAGCCCGGCCACGAGGAGGGGGTCGAAGCCCGCGAGGACGCTGAGCCTGGCTAGGCGGAGACTGGGCGGCGTCGGCCTCGGACACAGCTTCTTAAGCTCACCGCAGACACTGCCGTAGAGTTCCAACGTGGCGCCTAGCCTCCGCCTAGCCCTGAGTAGAGGTGTCCATGAGGGTGAGGCGCGTCGGGCACGCCTATAGGCCGCTAGATGCGCGGCTCCCTCTGCTTGGCACCGATAGAGACTCACCAGCATAATCCCTTTATAAGGCGAGTGGGAGCAGTATCACATTCTACCCCCCACCCCGGCCCCCAGAGGGGCCAGGTAAACAACTGTTACACGGCGCGCGTAGCCAGATGGTGGACCCTCTCTAAGAGGGCCGCAGCGGGGCAGATACGTGGGTGCAGGCACACCCTTGGCGGGCTATAGCCGGGTAGGCGGCAGGTGGTACTACCTCCTCCATCCCCGACCCGTCTACATTGTCGCCGCCGAGGCTGGCGGCAGGCTGAACTTCATGGCCGCGAGCTGGGTTATGCCGTTCAGCGAGGAACCGCCACGGATAGTGCTCGCGCTAGACAAGGAGGCGTACACGACGCAGCTGCTGATAGAGGCCGGCGTGTTCACGGTCAACGTGCTCCCCGTCGAGGAGAAGGACTTCATCTACACCGCTGGCACGGTCTCCGGCCGCAGCGTCGACAAGGCGAAGCTGCTGAACGCCGTCTTCGAGCCAGGGGAGGCCACGGGGGCGCCCAGGCTCCGGCACCCCGAGCCCCTCGGCTGGATAGAGGCCCGCCTCCACCGCCTCGTAGGCGACGCCGCCGAGGACGTCCACCTGGCGGTAGCCGACGTGGTCGCAGCCTACGCCAGGGAGGACCTCTTCAACCAGCGCTACGGCTGGGAGCTCAGAAGGGTGCGCGTAGCTATGCACACCGCGGGCAGGGCGTTCACAACGAACAACGGCCTATACGTGGCGAGGAAGCTAGCACCCGAGGGGAGAAGCCGGGGCTAGAGTCGGCAGAGCCTCCGAATGGGCTCTGGGACCTCACCCGCCCGGCCCACCGCGAGAGCTATCCCGATGCGTGCAGCCCTGTTGACCGGCGCAACCACGTCGAGGCCGCCGCACCAGCCGCCCCCGCCGCACTCGAGCTCCTCGAGGTCTTCGCTGCAGTCACGGTTCCAGCCGTATATGCCGAGGTAGGCGCGGCACCCGTACTGGAGTATGCCCCGCTCCACCAGCCCAGCTAGCATCCCGGCATGCATCGCTGTCCGCATAACGGGCCCCCCTATAAGCCTCTCAAGCATGTTGTTCAGGTCTTCGTTCCGGTCTATGCCGCCTTCGCTGCCCTCCTCAGCTAGGCCGAGCATGTACTCTGTAACCATCTGCTGTATGCGCCTAATGTACCTGCATACATAGCTGAGTCCCCACTTCTTCGCAACCTCTTTCAGTAGGCTCGGGTGGCCGCCGACGCCATGCTCTACCACCGTCTCCTCGTCCCCGCCGGGTTCCCTGCCCCTGAAGTGTCTGTAGAGCCTAAGCGCGTCGCTCCTGGTCATCTCGCCGAGATAGAATGTGTCGACATAGTCGGGACTGGGGCTGTAACGCATAAGCTTCTGCTGGAACCGGTACTCGCTCGTGACGAGCACCGCCTGGAACCCTGCCGCCTCGCCGCTGGGCAGCTCCTCCTGGAGACTGGCGAGGGTCTTGACGAAGCCCCATATCTCGTCAGCGCCTAGCCCTCGTAGCAGGTTCTGCGCCTCATCTATGAACACCACTACGCCCTTCTTGCCCCTCTTCTTTGCGTCCCTCGCGAGCTCGAGGAAAAACTCCGCGAGGACATCGTAGATGTCCCTCCTGAGCTGGGCCGCGGCGGTGGGTAGCTGCTCCTCCCACCCGTCGCCAAGCAGCGCCTTAAACACGCGCGCAGCCGTCGCGCCAAGCGCCTCATGCATCAGCGACGTGTACAGGACGCCAGCGGAGGATACCAGCATGCTGTAGAGGTCCCCCAGTGTCTCCACCCGCCTGCCTATGAGGAAGTGGTAGGCCATGTAGCCCTCTCTGTGGAGCGCCTCCGCCGCGGCACGCGCAAGACTCGTCTTCCCTATGCCGCTGGGCCCAACCACCACGGGCACCGTCCTAACGGACGCCGGCCTAGCCCCCTCCAGCAGCCGCGCCAGCTCAGCCCTGCGGCCAACCAGCCTACGCCCATGATGCAAGCCCCGGGACCCCAGCCTTGGCGCTGTAGTGGCGCCACTAATTATGGGTCAGAACGGGGAGCCCGGGGAGAAGCGTCACGTGGCCGCCGAGAAGTAGCCGGCTGGGACATAAAAACGGCGGCATCAGGAGAGGGGTTAGCCCTTGGTTACGGCTATGGGGCGTAGCCTGACCACTATCTTCGCGATGCCGACCTTCTCGGCCACGAAGGCTACACGGTCCACGTCCTTGTATGCCTCGGGCATCTCCTCTACCACGGTTGCGCGGTTGCTGGCGCGCAGCAGGATGCCCTTCCTCTCCAGCTCTGCGACGACCTGGTGGTAGCTCTTGGTTCTCTTAGCTGCTGCGCGGCTCATCCAGCGGCCGGCGCCGTGAGGAGCCGTGTACCAGGCCCTGGCGCCGGTAGGGACGCCGGCGAGTATGTAGCTCGCAGTGCCCATGCTGCCAGGTATCAGCACGGGCTGGCCTATGGACTGGTAGTCCTTGGGTATCTGTGGGTGGCCGGGCGGGAAGGCCCTGGTGGCGCCCTTGCGGTGCACCACCAGAGTCTTCCTCTTGCCGTCGACGTCGTGCTCCTCGACCTTTGCTATGTTGTGGGCGACATCGTAGACTAGCCTCATGCCGAGCTTGTCGGGGTCGGTGTGGAAGACGCGCTTGAAGCTCTCCCTGGTCCAGTAGGTGATGAGCTGCCTGTTGGTCCACGCGAAGTTAGCTGCGGCGGCCATTGCCTTCATGTAGCGCTGGCCCTCGGGGCTCTTGATGGGCACGCTGGCCAGCTCCCTGTCCGGCGGCCTTATCCCGTACTTCCTCATAGCGCGCTCCATTATCATGAGGTAG
>JAMOSW010000118.1 GCA_027062725.1 Pyrodictiaceae archaeon
GGAGCTGAGCCTACTGGCGGGTAGGGATGTGCGTGTCTCCCTGGTGCCCCACGCTGTCTCTAGCATAAGGGGGGCGCTTGCGAGTGTCCACGGCTGGCTCTCACGTGCCGTCTCCAGGCAAGAACTACTTCGTCTCTACACCGGGTTCTACCGTGGCTCGCCCTTCATGCGCCTCGTCTACGGCACGCCGCCAGGCTACCCTGACCCCAAGTACGTGGTGGGGAGCAACTACGTTGACGTAGGGTTTGCCCTGGAAGAGCGGCTGGGCAGGGTGACGGCGTTCGCAGCTATAGACAACCTTGTCCGCGGGGCTGCTGGGCAGGCGGTGCAGGCCTGGAATATAAGCATAGGCGTGGCGGAGGATACAGGGCTTCGCTATCCGCCGCTGAAGCCTGCCTAGGCACGCAGTGAAGGGGCCTCATCGACGCGCATGGACGCCGCGGAGGGGTGCAATAGGATGACGCTCATAGTGGCCAAGGCGGGCGGTCGCGCCCTCATGGCTAACATGGATAAGATACTGGACTCTATAGCTGCCGCCGTTAAGGCCGGGCACCGTGTGGTGTTCGTTCATGGTGGCGGTGACATAGTCACAGAGTATTCTCGGAGGCTTGGTGTGGAGCCGCGATTCGTCACGAGCCCACAGGGCGTTAGGAGCCGCTACACTACACGCGAGGAGCTAGACGTGTTCGTCATGACGCTTGGCGGCCTCTTGAACAAGCAGATAGCCGTGGGGCTTGCGAGACGCGGCCTTCGCCCTGTCGGCCTCACGGGCGTCGACGGCCTGGCGATGCTGGCCCATAGGAAGAAGAGGATAGTGGTCCTCGACGAGGCGACGGGTAGGAAGAGGGTAATACCCGGGGGCTACACCGGCCGGATAGTCGCAGTGAACAGGGACTTGCTATATGGGCTCCTCCGGGACGGCTATACCCCGGTGCTCGCCCCGATAGCCTACGACCCCGAGGAGGCGACCCTGCTTAACGTCGATGGCGACCAGGCGGCGGCAAACGTGGCGGCCGCCCTAGACGCGGACGTGTTAGCGATACTGACCGACGTGGACGGCCTAATAGTGGATGGAGAAGTGGTGTCGAGGCTTACAGCGAGCGAGGCGCTGAGGCTAATCGAGGAAGGCAAGATAGGGGCAGGAATGAACAGGAAAATTATAGAGATAACTCGTGCCCTAGAGAGGGGCGTCAAGTACGCCGCCATAGTGAACGCCTCTAAGCCGGACCCGCTCGAGGCTGCGCTACGCGGTGAAGGCACTGTCATAGAGTACGGCTAGCCGGGCAGCACATACCCGGCCCCTACCTCGACACCCAGCGCCTCAAGCCTCGCCGCGCAGCGCCGGCAGTACCCGGCCTCCTTTCTGTCAACCTCGATTATGCTGTTGCTGAAGCTCATAACGCACCGTGGGTCAGGGCAGTGCTCCAGCCCAAAGCCGTGCCCAAGCTCATGAAGCGCCTCCTTCAGCAGACGCAGCAGGTAGAGCTCCTCGTCGGGGGGCTGACCATAGAACTCGGGGCGCAACCTCTCAGTATAGACCACGCCGACCCCGCCGCCCAGCACGGCATGGCCGAAGACAAAGTTCAGCCCGGGCGTGTAGCCATCGCCCCCTACAACCAGCAGCAGTGCATCAGCCTCAGCCCTCTCGCGCAGCAGCACAGCATAGCCTAGGACCTGGTTGCTAATCCATTGGCCCCGCGTGACGTCGAAGAACTGGACTGGCAGCCGTACCTCCCCATAGGGCGTGACATCTAGGCCCGGGAAGGCCTCGCCAAGCCTCTCTGTGAGCCAGGCTACACTACTGTGAGGCTCCATGTACCACGCTACGGCGAGGCTGCGCCAACGGCCCAACACGGTGCCCCTCGCGCCCCAGGGGCCAGGGCCCCGGGGGCTGGCAAAAGCTGGTTAGGGGCTAGGCCGGCGCTATGCCTAGCTTCTTTTCGAGCTCCTTTATTGTGGCGGCTAGCTTCCTCTCCTGCTCCTCTAGCTTCTTGAGGCGCAGCTCTGCTATCTCGAGCTCGTCCTCTATGTAGCGGAGCGCCTCCTCCAAACCTATCTCGACAAGCATTGGGCCGATGCTGCGGAATACTGTGCGGGGCTTCTTCTCCTCCAGTATTCTCTTAGCGTTGCGTAGCTCTGCTATGCGGGATCGTAAGGCCACTATCTCGTTCCTTACTGCCTGGTACTCGTAGAGCAGCTGTTGGAGCTTAGTGATGTCTGCTGACATGGTTGTCCACCGTGGTGGTGTGCTATGCTAGAAAGCGTCTCGCGCGAAGAGGGGCTCGGGGATAGGCTATAGCTTGTTAAAATAATCGAGTGGATTGGTGCTACTTCTGCTGCTCCTGGCGAGCGAGCTCTTCTACCTGGGGGAGTATCTCGTTTATCTTCCTGTTTATCTCCTCGAGCTTCCTCAGCAGGTCTAGCCTAAGCTCCTCGAGGGTTGCTATACGCTCCTCTATCATCTTCCTCGCGTCGTCGATGCCTACCTCGACACTCAGGCGCCCACCGACGCCCATTATCACGGTCTCGGGCTTCTCTATCTTGGCGCGTATGAAGTTGCCGGCGCCTATCGGGACAAGCACGGTCTTGCCCTCGCCGTACTTCTTTATGTACTCAAGCACCTCTATGCTTGCAGCAAGGTCCTGTATTGTGGCGTTGATTATGTCGATCTGTGCCCTCAGCTGGTCGGCCTGCGCTATGAGGCTCCTTAGCTCATCCTGAAGCTTACGGAGCTTCTCATGGTTCTGAATCTTGGCCGCCACGGTTCTCACCGTGTATAGTTAGGCGTAGCCGGTTTTACTTAAGTGTTTGGCTCAACATAGCTACGAGATAACTATATATTCAGATACATATGGAACTGGTTAATAGGTCGTTTACGGCCTGTCTCTCTGCTCGGCCACATATTACAACCGGTGCAGCGTAGAGCCAGGGCACTGTAGACGGAGACTGTCGCCGAAGGATGGTGGAGGAGTAATGCCGCATGGTCTGATAGACGAAGAGGAGCTTGGGAGAACAGTCCAGCTTCTTTACGACGCCTTTGCCCTCGTAGAGAGCGTGGGGGGAAGCTTATCTCCCTATGTGCCTACGCAAGACTACGTCGCTGGCCTCATAGCCGAGCTTCTTGAGGCGCTCGCTGTACGTAGCAGTCGTGGCGAGAGGATGGCGGTCTACTATGAACCTGGCTGTGGGACGGGAAAGATGGCTATAAGGGCGGCCAAGCGCGGCATGTACAGCATCTGCCTAGAGCTAGACCAGTATCTTGCTAAGGAAGCCGCCTTGAGGGCCCGTGCGAGTCCGCTGCTTGACGTGGTTATTGGCGACCTTTCAGTGTTCCGTCCACGGCTGGCTCACGTCGTCTACGCCTATTTGCTGCCGAGGGCTGTTAGAAGGGTTCTCGACGCACTAATGGGCAGCCATGCGGTGGTTGTTAGCCTTGACTATCCGGCCGAGGGGGACCGGGGGGTGCTGAGCCTGGCGAAGCTAGACGTCGCTGGGAGGAGCTTGTTCGTCTACCGTGCTTAGGTCGCTCTACACGGGGCTCTAGGTGGGTGGACCTGCAGCAACACCGGCTCCTCCAGGCCCTGTGCGTGAAGCAAGGCCATGCCGCTTGGTAGCTTCGGGAGGGGCAGTGCCTGGGCCTCCGGCAGCACCTCCTCTAGGGCCCTCATGTCGTCGGGCGAGACAGTTCTATGCACGAAAAGCGTGTTCATGTTAGCTAGTGCCTGGCTTGGCATTGCACGGGGCGTCGTGGAGACGACTATGAGGCCTAGCCTGTACTTTCTGGCCTCGGTAAGGAGGTGGAGGAGAGTTGTGGTGTCTGAGAAGTTATGGGCCTCCTCCACGACGGCGGCTAGCGGCGGTAGTGTACCCTGTTGTACATTGACGTAAAGATACTCAAGTAGGAGCATAGCGTAGAGCCTGCGAAGCAACGGGTTGAGTATCGATGATAAATCAATTATGGCTACCTCGCTCTCCCTAAGGGGAGGCGGCGGCGCGTTATCTACGCGGAGCGTGAAGAGATTAGCGTAACGTTCGTCGAGGCCTAGCATTGCGAGGCGCCTTATTAGCGCGGCCCAGGCCTCCAGCTCGCCCTTTGGAGCCTCCACTGCCCTGGCGTGGTAGGCCTCGAGGACTGCGCGAAGGAAGTCCCTTAGGGTTCGCGCGCTCAGCAGGAGCCTTGCAACAGCTCGGAGCCGACGGTTGCCGGAATCTTGTCCGAAGAGCTGGGATAAGATAGCTTCGGCCTCGTCGATGCCTTCTACCGACGCTGCAGCCAACAGTATTGTTAATATGAGGCTTTGGTTCCTGCTTAGGCCGAGCACCTGCTCGAGCATTGATATGGCCTCGTCGACGCCCATTGAGCCAGTGAGTAGGGGCACCTGTGGAAGGCTGTGGCCCGTGAGGAGCTTGGCGTCAGGAACAAGCATGTAGTACTCATTGTGCCAGTCGAGTACAAGACCGGCGACCTCAAGGGCCTCGGCGGCGCAGCGGATTATGCGCGCAGCTGTATGGCTCTTGCCAGAGCCTGTTGCTCCGAAGATGCCGATATGGGTCCATAGGTGGTGCTCGTCGAGGCCAACCTCTATGCCGCCGCTGGTACCAACTATCAGCGGTCCCTGTGGTGCTCCAAGAGGCCTCGGGGGCAGAGGCGCCGGCGGCGGCGGGAGGAGCACATAGCTCTCCCTGCACGTGCCTCTACACTCTTCGACGCGGAGTCCAGGCATCGAGGCAAGCAAGGCCCCTACGTCCTCATCACCTTCGATTATGCTCCAACAGCGTCCTCTGCGGCACATGAAGCGGTATGTGCCTCCAAGGTTCTTCAATGCTGTATAGAACTCATCAAGCATATCAATGAACGAGGGATCGTAGCTAAGCACGGTGTATTTCTTCAGCTTCCTTCTCCGCAGCGTGGTGCCGCCCCGGGAGAGGCCTCCAGGGCTCATCCTCTTCGGGAGTGAGAGGCGGGCGACACTATGCGGAGCATGGCGTGTGGGTAACACTGTCCCCCGGGGTCCTTACTGCAGCCAGCATCTGGAAGGGAACCACGCTGGGGGTGTGTGGCTGTGGCTCTCGCGCTTCACGCGTCTAGGCCCATAGAGCCTGACCCGGCGCTCCTAGATGACAGGGAGGCCGAGCTAAAGAGGCTTGAGGAGAGGCTAGAGCAGGTTGAGGACAAGGTGGGCGAGCTCGATGCCCGCTTCGAGTCCTATAATGCTGCGTTAGCGCTCTACGAGACAAGAATAGGCAGTCTAGAGGCCTTCCGCACTGTTGCATCCCTCATAGGCTCATGGAAGGCCTCTACATGTATCTACCGCGAGGGTAGGGTATGTAGGCTCTGGCGCCTCACCGAGGAGGCCGCCAAGCAGCTCGCCGACATAGTAAGCCGCGAGGATGGTGTGCCCCGCGTAGACGTCTCTAAGGCGCCCTGGTTCTGTGCGCTCTGCCCCCTCTACCGTCAAGCTAGTCGGGCCTAGCCCCTCGGGAGGCCGGGAAGCCTTATACGCCCCAGCCTGGGGGAATCCCCAGCTATTTCATGGCTGCGGGGGTGCCCGAGCCAGGTCGAAGGGGGCGGGCTCAAGACCCGCTGGCGTAGGCCGGCGTGGGTTCAAATCCCACCCCCCGCACCAGGGCGGATAGGTTTCCGGCACCGCCCCCTCTCATCCTCTATAGAAACAGTGCCCGGCTTCTCTGCCTTTACAGACGCCGTGGGTCGGCTATCTTCCCGACTACTGCCGTGGCTGCGGCGACGTAGGGGCTGGCCAGGTACACCTGGGCAGTTGCGGCTCCCATCCTGCCCGGGAAGTTCCGGTTACTCGTAGATACCACTACCTCCCCCTCGCCTGCGACCCCCATATGGGCGCCGAAGCATGCCCCACAGCCCGGCGGCGTAACCACAGCCCCCGCCTCGTGGAGAATGGCCAGCGTGCCATCCCGCAGTGCCTCCCGGTAGATGCGGCGGCTGGCGGGCGTGACAATCAGCCTAGTTCCCGGCGCAACTCTCCGCCCCTTCAACAGCCTCGCAGCCGCGTGGAGGTCCTCAAGCCTGCCATTAGTGCAGCTGCCTATGAACACCATGTCGACCTCGACGCCCTCATGCTCGGCGAGCGGCGCGACATTGTACGGCGCTCCGGGGGTAGCCAGCATGGGCTCAACGGCTCCAAGGTCCACCTCGAGGACCTCATCCCCCTCCTCCGGCCTGGCTGGCCTCGGCGGCCTGCCCCCCGTGTCGCTGCCACGCACACCCCGTAGCCAGGCTGCAGCCTCCGCATCAAACGGGAAGAGCGCAGTCTTAGCGCCAGCCTCGACCATCATGTTAGCTATCGTCACACGGTCCGGGAACCGGAGGCCCCCAACGTCTCCGATGAACTCCACACTACGGTAAAGTGCGCCGTCGCCGCCGAATATGCCGAGAAGAACTAGAGCAACATCCTTGCCAGTTACCATGTCCCCTAGGTGGCCGCTAAGCCTCACGTAGAGGGGCTCCGGGACCCGCAGCCAGATAGAGCCAGCCACAAGGAGATAGGCGGCCTCAGTGCTCCCGATACCAGTCGAGAACACCGAGAGAGCCCCATAGGTTATAGTGTGGCTGTCAGCGCCCAAGACAAGCTGCCCGGGCCAAACGAGCTCCTCGAGGGCAAGCTGATGCATAATCCCCTCGCCTACATCGTAAAGCCTACAGCCCTTCTCGCGTGCAAACATCCTCAGCCTACGGTGGCCCGTCGCCGCAGCGGGCGTGGGCGCAGGGGAATAATGGTCAAGCACAATGACGGCGCGGCTACAGTCAGCTACGTCACGTGCCCCGGTCTCCTCTAGCACGCGGAGAGCAAGCAACCCCGTGACATCATTCATGAGCACCATGTCGGGCTTCACTACGACTATTTCGCCCCTCTCCACTCTGCCCTCAACAAGGTGCCGGGCGAGTATCTCCTCCGCCATGCTCGGCAAGGTAAGCTCACCACCGCTGCCCTGGGAACAACTAGCAAGTAACCCTAGAGGCCACTCTCTCTCCGAACTCCACGGTTGAGAGGCTTCCACCCAGATCGGGCGTCGCCTCGCCCGAGGAGAGGGTGGCCTCAACAGCCGCCTCCACTGCCCCCGCGGCCTTCTCAAAACCGAGCCATCTCAGCATCCAGGCGGCGGAAAGGATGGCGGCTGTGGGGTTAGCGACGCCGCGGCCAGCGATATCCCAGGCAGCCCCATGGACGGGCTCGAAGAGGCCCCTCTCGTCGCCTATGTTGGCGGAGGGTGCGAGCCCTATGCCGCCCGAAAGCTCCGCTGCAAGGTCGCTCAAGATATCCCCGTACTGGTTCATTGTGAGTAACACGTCTAGCCCAGACGGGTCCCTAGCCATTACGACGGTCGCGGCATCCACGTAGAGCTCGTCAACCCTCAGCTCCGGCCAGCCACGCCTTATCTCATCCACTGCGGCGTCGCGGAAAAGCTTGTCAGCGCGACGAAGCACGTTAGCCTTATGCACCACCGTCACCCTCCTCCGCCTCCTGGCGGCCCACTCCGCGGCCACGCGGGCAACGCGACGAGACTCGGCCTCCGTGACAACCTTGACCGCGAACGCCGCCCCCGGAACCTCCCACTCAACGCCGGCATAGACATCCTCCAGGTTCTCTCTGACAATAAGCAGATCCATCTCCCTCAGAGGATGAGTACCGGGGAGGCTGCGCGCCGGCCTAAGGTTGGCATAGACCCCAAGCATTCTCCTCAGGGGGATAACGACATCGCCTGCCGACTCCCCCACGGGGCCCTTGAACACGGCGTCGGCCCACTCGGCCGCAAGCCTCCTCGTCTCCTCCGGCAACGCCACCCCATACTTCCGGAGAGCAGAGTCGCCAGCCTCTGCCCGCCTGATCTCTAGCTGTAGCCCGCAGCGTGACACCGCCGCCCTAAGCACCTTAAGGGCAGCCTCGACAACCTCTGGGCCTATGCCGTCGCCTGGGATGACTAGTACACGGGGCGGCCTGCCTTCACGCACCCATCTCTGCTCCAATGCTCCTCATCCTCGACGTGTAGTACTCCTCTACCCAGCGCTGAAGTGTGTCCTCATCGACTTTCTTTAATCGAGGCGCATGTTCCTTCAGCTTCTCGAGTATATAGCTGACGAGATCCTTCGAAGGCTGGAACCCCATGGCTTCCAGTGCGTGTGCTACCGCGGCCCTGCCGCTATGGCGGCCGAGCACTATCCTCCTACGGTTCCCGACGGCCTCGGGAGGCATAGGCTCATAGGTTGCAGGGTTGGAGAGCACCCCGTGCACATGTATGCCCGCCTCGTGGGCAAACGCGTTGAGCCCAGTCACCGGCTTGTTGGGCGGGAGCTGGACCCCGAAGACCCTTGCAACCTCTTTCGAGACCCTGGTGAGCATCCCCAGCCTCACGCCTGTACGCCTACCCATGAGGAAGTGGAGGGCGGCCACTACCTCCTCGAGCGCCGCGTTGCCCCCTCTCTCGCCAAACCCGTTAACGGTAACCTGTACGCCGTCCGCCCCACCCCTTACCCCGGCGAGGCTGTTAGCAACGGCTAGGCCGAAGTCGTTGTGGCAATGCACGTCTATCCTAACCCACTCAGGTAAGGCCTTCCTTATGAACGAGACTAGCCACTCCATCTTCCAGGGGGTAGCAGTGCCGACGGTGTCTGGTATATTTATGTACCTGGCGCCGGCGTCTGCGACCGCCCTATACACGGCGGCAAGGAACTCGGGATCGCTCCGGGTCGCATCCTCTGCGGAGAATAGGACCTCAGCGCCATAGCCCCTAGCCCTCTCGACAGCCCTAACAGCAGCCTCTATGACTTCCTCCCTACTCATTCGTAGCTTGTACTTCATGTGGATGTCGCTGGTGGCTATGAAGACGTGTATAATGTCTGCTTCTGCCTCGGCCGCGGCGTCGATGTCCCTAGGGCTTGTTCTCGCAAGGCCCGCTACCCTAGCATAGGAAGCCTCGCGCTTGATCCTTCTCACGGTCTCGAAGTCTATCCGCGACGACGCGGGGAACCCGGCCTCAATGATGTCAACATGCAACTCGTCGAGCAGACGAGCTATGTATAGCTTCTCCTCTAGGTCAAGCTCGATACCGGGCATCTGGTCGCCGTCACGTAGCGTGGTATCGAACACCCTTATGCGAGTTCCACTTTCGGCTGCACCCCCTGAACTTATCCAATAGGCAAGTAAGCCGTGACGGCACCCAGCGCTCCCCTGTTCAAAACATTTTCTATCATTATAGAGTGTCTCAGTTAGTGTTTTGAACTGTGGGACAACCGGGGGCCATAGCTCCCCGGCGGAGCCGGCCCGGGGGAACAACACCCCGAGCTGGTCCTCCCTCAGCAGAGGAGGTGGTCCGGTTGTCAAACATTTGCTAGGCAGGTGCGGAGGTGCAGCCGAAAATGGAACTCGCGTAGTTGACCACGCGGCACGTGTGCTGCGCGAGCTCGGCGTTAACAAGGTCTTCGGCATAACCGGCGGCAGCATAATGGGCTTCTTTGACGCGCTCGCCCTCGAGGATATAGAGATCGTGATGTTCCGGCACGAGCAGGGTGCTGCACACGCAGCTGACGCGTATGGCAGGATAACCCGCCGCCCGGGAGTAGTGATGGCGACCAGTGGGCCTGGCGCCACGAACCTGGTAACCGGGATAGCTAACGCCTACTTCGACTCGTCCCCGATGATGGCTGTGACCGGCCAGGTTCCAACGACGGTGTTCGGTCGCGACGCCTTCCAGGAGACAGACATCGTGGGCGTAACAGCTCCAATAACCAAGTTCAACTACCAGATAAGGAGGCCGAGCGAGACGGGGCCAGCGATACGCGCCGCGTATAGGCTCGCCTATGAGGGACGGCCAGGGCCAACGCTCGTCGACTTCCCCAGAGACGTGCAGCTGGCGCCCTACAGCTGCGAAGGAGGGGAGCAGGCGTACCTACCCCTAGACTTCTCCAAGTATAGGCCGCCTAAGCCTGACCCAGTAGCGATCAGAAAGGCTGCCAGGCTGCTCGCCGTGGCCTCTAGGCCGGTGATACTCGTCGGCAATGGAGTCTACTGGAGCCAGGCGTGGGGCGAGGTGCTCCAGCTCGCCGAGCTGCTACAGGCACCGGTCGTGACCACACTGCCCGGCAAGAACGCGGTACCCGCCAACCACCCGCTCGTCATGGGCCCGGCCGGCATGCACGGCAGGCTCGAGGCCGACGCTGCACTCGCGAACGCAGATGTCGTGCTAGCGGTCGGCACCAGATTCTCCGACCGCACAGTCGGCAGATTCGGCCCCGAGCTAGGCGAGAAGAAGATAATCCACATCGATATCGACCCCAGCGAGCTCGGCAAGAACGTGAAGCCCGCGGTGGCGATAAGAGCCGACGCGAGAGCGGCTCTGCGCGCACTCCTCCGCGCGCTGCCCGCTGTGCCACGTCGCGACACGAGGTTCCTCGAGTGGCTCAACTACATCCGCCGTCGATACGAGGAGGCAATGGAGGCCTGGGCACGGCGCCTACGCAAGTTCGCGCCATGGAAGGTGCTTCGGGCGCTTCGTGAGGTAGCTCCGCCCGATACGATAACAGTCACGGGGGTCGGCAGCCACCAGATGTGGGCTGAGCAGCACTGGGACGTGCTCGTTCCAGGCACGTGGGTCACCAGCGCCGGGCTCGGCACAATGGGGTTCAGCGTGCCAGCAGCCCTTGGGGCGAAGATTGCTGCCCCTGAAAGGCCCGTGCTGTGCCTGGATGGTGATGGCAGCTTCCAGATGACTATGAACAACTTGGCCCTGGTGAGGGACTATAACCTTCCGGTCACGTTCGTCATATTCGATAACCGTGCGTTGATGCTCGTGAAGCACTGGCAGATATACCTCTACGACCGGCGCATAGTCGCCACTGAGTACAGTAGCCGCCCCGACTTCGCTAAGATAGCTGAAGCGTATGACATAGAGGCAGTCAGGCCGTCAAGCCTCAACGAGGTAAGAAAATGGGCCGACTGGTCGATAAGAAACAATGAACCGATAGTGATAATAATAGACATCGACAATGAGGAGGACCTTGTGCTGCCGTGGGTCAAGCCTGGTGAGTGGCTGACGCAGGCCGTGAAGCCGCCGGGTCTCGAGGACCTGGACCTCGTCTACCGGGAGGACTGGAGGCCCCCAATAGAGGCGGAGGTGAGGGCCTCATGAGCAGCGGCAGCTACGTGCTCGAAATAGAAGCATGGAATGGGATGGACGCGGTTATGCGGATAACCAACATGGCTAGGAGAGCGAAGCTTGCCTTCAACGAGATGCGTGTAGTCTTCAACGGGGAGCGGTTGATACACGTGGAGCTCCGCGTGGAGGGCGAGGAGTTCGAGGCACGCTGGCTCGCCGCTAAACTAGACAGAATGCCAGAGGTGTACAGCGTAACCATGAGACGAGAGGAGGACATTCTCGAAGAGAAGCTAGTCGCCTAGAGCCTTCTCCTAGTGGCCAACAGGTTTTACACTATGGTGTTGTGGTGCACCGGGCTCTCTGTTCCCAGTATCTCCAATGTCGCGTTGTTTGGGTAGTGTATGCTCTGCTCTAGCGGAGGTGAATAAGTGGTGGCAAAGATAATACGTGACGAGGACGTGAGCCTTGAGCCCTTAATGGGTAAACGTATAGCTGTGATAGGCTATGGAAGTCAGGGCAGGGCCCAGGCCCTTAATCTGCGCGACAGTGGGCTAGATGTTGTGGTTGGTGTGAGGCGTGGCGGCCCCAGCTGGGGCCGCGCCAGGGAGGACGGTATGGAGGTCTACGAGATACCCGAGGCGGTCCGGCAGGCGGATGTCGTGATGATGCTCCTCCCGGATATGGTGCAGCCTAGGGTGTGGGAGGAGCAGGTGCGGCCAAACCTGCGGCCAGGCACGGTTCTCGACTTTGCACACGGCTTCACGGTGCACTACGGCCTCATAAGGCCCCCCGTGGACGTGGACGTGGTTATGGTTGCTCCTAAGGGGCCAGGCAGGCTTGTCCGGGAGGAGTTTCTCCGTGGCCGCGGCGTGCCCGCGCTTGTCGCGGTCTGGCAGGACGCCACTGGCAGGGCGTGGGACACTGTGCTTGCCCTTGCGAAGGGGATAGGCGCCACCAGGGCAGGCGTGATAAGGACGACGTTCCGCGAGGAGACGGAGACTGACCTCATAGGCGAGCAGACGGTGCTCGTGGGCGGCCTCATGGAGCTCATAACTAAGGGTTTTGAGGTTCTCGTCGAGCTAGGCTACCAGCCCGAGGTTGCCTACTTCGAGGTGCTTAACGAAGCCAAGCTGATAATGGACCTAATATGGCGCTATGGGATAGTGGGTATGCTTGAGAGGGTGTCGGTGACGGCTAGATACGGCGGCCTCACCGTCGGCCCCAGGGTCATAAACGAGGACGTGAAGAAGAGGATGTTTGAGGCTGCCGAGAGGGTCCGCAGTGGCGAGTTCGCAGAGGAGCTCCTGGAGGAGTACAAGAGGGGCATGCTGACCCTGGAGAAGCTGATGAATTCACGGAGGAGCCACATGATAGAGAAGGTCGGCTCCGAGATAAGGAGGATGGTGTTCGGCGAAGGCGGTGAGTGATGAGCGGGCTTCGCAGCAGCGTGGTGCGTGAGGGGCCTCTCCGCGCCCCTCACCGCAGCCTCATGGTAGCCGCGGGGTTGTCCCCCGAGGATGTCCGTGACACCTCGAAGCCTCTCGTAGGGATAGTGGTCACCTATTCGACTATAGTGCCTGGGCATGCCCACCTGGACCGGCTTGCAGCGGTTGTCGCCGAGGGTGTCGCGGCTGCGGGCGGCATACCGGTACTGGGGGCAGCGGGCTCTGTCTGTGATGGCATAGCGATGGGACATGAGGGTATGCGGTACAGTCTCCCGATGCGGGAGAATGTTGCTGACGCTATAGAGGCGTTCGCGGAGGCTCACCGCGTTGACGCTGTCGTGGCGGTCACCTCGTGTGACAAGATGTTGCCCGGCGCTCTCCTTGCTGCGGCGAGGCTGCGAGAGAAGATTCCCTTCTACATAGTCAACGGTGGCCCCATGCTAGCGGGCAGGGACCCCTCCTGCGGGGGGTGTCGTGTCGCGCTGGGCCATGTCTTTGAGGCGGCTGGTCGTGTGGCGCGTGGCGAGATGAGCGAGGAGGCGCTCCACGTTCTTGAGGAGAGGGCTCTGCCGGGTCCCGGGAGCTGCGCCGGCCTCTACACGGCCAACACTATGGCGCTTGCGGCGGAGGCCATGGGCTTCATAGTTCCCGGCGGCTCTACGGCGCCTGCTGTAAGCGCAGAACGGCTCTGGGTGGCGAGGAGGACCGGAAAGCTGGCGGTCAGGGCGGCGCTGAAGGGCATGAGGGCTTCCATGTTTGCGACAAGGAGGGCTCTCATGAACGCCTTGGCGGTTGATGCTGCCGCCGGCGGCTCTACTAACACGCTCCTCCACCTGACAGCCTTCGCGGCGGAGGCGGGCATAGACGTGGACTTAGATGAACTCGAGGAGGTGTTCTCCTCCACGCCCTGGATAGTAGACCTGGAGCCGGGCGGAAGAGGCTACATGGAGGACCTCCACGCCGCAGGCGGTGTGCCGCTCGTGGCTGGCTTGCTCGCAGAGAGGGGCCTGTTTGACGTCGATGCTCCCGCTGCCACCGGTGAGCCCTGGCGCAGCCATCTCCCAGCGCGGCCTCGTGCGGCAGGAGTAGTAAAGGATCCTGGCGAGCCGCTGGCTCCGCGTAGCCCGCTACGGGTCCTCCGGGGCAGCCTAGCGCCCCAAGGCGCCGTGATCAAGGCCGTGAAGGTGGAGCGTAAGAGGCTCTGTGGCCCAGCCCTCGTCTTCGATAGAGAAGAGGACGCTATAGAGCATGTGCGGAGGAACAGCGTAGAGGAGGGTACGGTGATAGTAGTCCGCTATGAGGGCCCCAGCGGCGGCCCAGGGATGAGGGAGATGCTGCAGCTAACCAGCCTGCTCTACGGGCTCGGCCTCGGCGATCGTGTGGCCGTCGTGACCGATGGTAGGTTCAGCGGCGCAACCCGCGGCCTCATGGTGGGCCATGTCTCTCCCGAGGCCATGGCTGGCGGCCCGATAGCCCTCGTCGAGAACGGCGACGAGATATGTGTCGACATAGACCGCGGTCGCCTCGACATCCTGGTCGAGGAGGCTGAGCTCAACGAGAGGAGGGAGAGGTGGAGACCGCCGGAGTGGAAGCAGAGGCATCTCGAGGAGCTTACACGGCGTGGCGGGATACTCTACGCGTATAGCCTCCTCGCGTGCAGCGCGGACAGAGGAGGGGCACGGCGTTGCCCGAAGAGCTACACGTACGTGGCCACGCGCTAGTACTCGGAGACAGCGTTGACACAGACACCATAATCCCGGCGAGGTTCCTGCACAGCACCGACCCAGAGTACCTCGCCTCGGGAGTGTTCGGCAACACGCCCGAAATACGGCGCAGGCTAGACAGCTTACCCAGACCAGTAGTGATAGTCGCGGGCAAGGGCTTCGGCTACGGCAGCAGCAGGGAGCACGCCGTCATAGCCCTCCGGGCTGCAGGCGTAGCCGCCGTCGTGGCAGAGAGTTTCCACCGCATATTCTACCGCAACGCGGTCAACAACGGCCTCCTCGTCGTCGAGTCACCCAGGGGCCTCCGCGGGCAAGTGAGAGACGGAGACATGATAGAGATAAGGGCCAGCCCCCTGGGCACGACCATACATGTAGGCGGCAGGGTCTTCAAAGCACCAGGGCTCCCCGAGATGGTCGTCCGGCTCCTAGCCGCAGGTGGGCTTAGGCAGGTGCTGCGTCAGCTCGCAGCGAGAGGACATGAATGATACTGGAGCTGGCCTTCCTGGCCTAGAGCCCCCCTTCTCGTGCTCCCCCTCTGGATCTAGGTGTCCTACTCTTCCGGTGTATCGTGTGGCTGTTTATAGGGGTGCGTTATCTCTGTTTGCAGTGGACAGGTGTGAACAGCCCCGTGCCTCCGGTAAGTGGTGAATGTCGGTACTGGGTTCCGTGGTGCCCGTGTTTTGCGGGGTGTTAGGAGCCTCTGGGTGCTTCTCGCGGCCTACGGGCTTCAGCCTGTGGCGCTCCGTAAGCCCAGGATAAGGGAGATGCATGACCTCGAAGTGCGTTATCGTGGTAAGCATGTTGCCTATGTGAGGGTTTTCGAGGGTAGGCAGCCGTACTACCGTGCCTGGGTAGAGGTCTATGGCGTGAACTGGCGTCTTGCAAAGGGCCCGCTGGAGAGGATGCTGCTCTCAGCCATCTATAACACGCTTGAGCCGGGAGAGCACGTCTACGTGGAGTACGTGGGAGACTGGGTGACGGAGGGCCAGCTCGAGAGGGGGGTGCCGCCGGAGAGAACACGTCTAGGAAAAATAATGGCGTCTGTCGGGTTTGTTGCAATAACGGACATGTACTACCCGGAGGGCTTCATGGAGGGAGGGCCGAAGCTGCGAGCCCGGAAACCCTTTCCACGCGAAGCCCGCGTGCGGCAGGATAAGGGGAGACGTAGCCACCGCTAGCGGCTTTGGCGGGGCAGCTAGCACAGGCTTGCTTGATGGCCTCGCCGAGCAATGCGGCGGCCTCCGCGAGGCCCATCTTGGCGTCGAGAGCAGCCCGTACAGCGCGGAGCGCTTTCGCGAGCTTCTTACGTCCATGTAGCCGGCTTCCGGCTGGAGAATAGAGGGCGGCAGCGGCGCTATTGTAGGCGCGGCGCAGCAGCTCCCAGCCTGT
This sequence comes from Pyrodictiaceae archaeon, assembly GCA_027062725.1. Taxonomy (GTDB): domain Archaea; phylum Thermoproteota; class Thermoprotei_A; order Sulfolobales; family Pyrodictiaceae; genus QNYQ01. The sequence goes on from JAMOSW010000118.1 coordinate 15,686, forward strand.
CTCCTCGTCGTAGCCGCCGGTCTCTAACCAGAAGATGTACCTGGCGGCCAGCTCTAGGAGGGCCTGGGCGCGTATACTCTCGCTCCTCCAGCCGGGGCTCCTCTCCTCTACTATGAGGCCCAGTATGTCCACGACGGCCTCTTCTAGGCAGAGCCTCTGATAGGGCTCCGGCTCTCCGCTGCACCTTGTTAGCGAGAGGAGCGCCTCGGTGAGCGACCTGGGCAGCACGACTATGAGGCCATGCCTCCACTCTGCCACGGTCCGCCGCCTCCACCAGTAGAGGCGGCACATGGGCATCGACTAGCCGGCGGCACATTGCCGAAACTATCCTCAATTATCCTCCCTTCGGCTCTACCCGGAGCCGCCAAGAAGCCGCCGCAGCACCCGCTTCGCTCGCTCCCTTACCTCTGCAAGACGCTCCCCATAGAGATCCCTGCCATGCGAGTCAATGACGACCGTGAGGGGGCCGAATCTCTCAACCCGGAGCAGCCAGACAGCCTCCGCCATGCCTAGCTCGTCGAGCCAATACACGGCCTCAACACGCCGGACAGCCTCGGCGGCTAACACGGCTGCGCCGCCAGTGAATACCGCATAGACGGCCCCATGCCTCTGTAGAGCCTCACGCGTACGAGGACCCATACCCCCCTTGCCTATGATCATCCTGACTCTCGTCAACTCCACAAAATCGGCCTCAACATGCTCCATCCTCATGCTTGTCGTTGGGCCAGCAGCAACAACCCTCCACTCCCCGCCAACACGCCTCACCACGGGCCCGGCATGGTAGACGGCTAGCCCACTCGTCTCGAAAGGTAGCCGACCGCCACGCCTCAAGATCTCAAGTATCCTCCGGTGAGCCTGGTCGCGGGCCGTAAAGACAAGCCCAGAGAGGTACACAATGTCGCCCGCCTCTAGTCTCCGCACTTCGCCCTCGCTAAGTGGCGTCTCTAGCTCGAAGACCCCCCCCTGCACTCCAAGGCAGCACCTCGCAAAGCGAACCTGAAGCTGGGCATAGACAGCTTGCAGAGAGAAAAACAAGCTATGGAAAGAAAGTAGGAGCGGCGTATGGCGCTCACTTCTTGGGGCGTGTGCCAAGCCTCCGCATGAGGAGGCGCGCGGCTATCACCAGGGGGTCCCAGACGGGCGCGACCTTCGGCATGTAGCCCAGGTCTACACTAAACAGGTCCCAAACCGTGCCCTGCTTCATGAGTAGGGCTGCGACGACATTTATCCTCCAGAAGGCAGTCTCGTCGCCTACAGCCTGGGCGCCCAGCAGTCTCCCAGTCTCCTCATCAGCCACAACCTTGAGGGTCACCCACCCGCTGTCCGGTACGTAGGCTGCTCTCGTCCTAGCTGTGAGCTTCGCCGCTACAGGGCGGAAGCCCTCCCTCTCAGCCTGCGCCATGCTAAGCCCAGTGGCAGCGACCACTGTACCGAAGGCCCCAGTCACACTGGTCCTCACCACACCCGGGAAGAACGCCTCGCCGCCGGCGATGTTTGTACCGGCCACAAACCCCATCTTGTTCGCCGCAGGGGCCAACGGTACCCAGACAGGCTTCCCGGTCACCAGGTCCCTGGTCTCCGCCACGTCACCGACAGCGTATATCTCCGGCCGGCTCGTTCTCATCCTCTCGTCGGTCCACACCGCGCCCGTAGAGCCTATCTTGAGGCCAGCCTTCTCCGCCAGGAACCGGTTAGGCGCAACACCTATGGCCACTATGAACGCGTCAGCCTCAACACTCTCGCCATTGCTTAGCACAGCCCTACGGACCTTCCCGCCCTCAGCCTCGAACTCCTTCACCGCAGTGCCCAGCTTCAGCTCAACACCGTTCTCGAGGAGAGGCTTCGCAGCCTCCTCCGCCATGTCCGGGTCCAGTACAGCCGGCAACACGCTCGGCATCATCTCCACGATGACGGCACGTCTACCGAGGCGGCGAACAGCCTCGCCCACCTCGTAGCCTATGTAGCCGGCTCCTATGATAGCGACTGTCCTCACGCTATCCCGGACCAGGTAGCCCCTTATCCTGTCCGCATCGTCTAAGCTACGAAGCACGAAGAAGTTCTCGTAGCCCAGCAGCTCCCTCCAAGGCCCAGGGACCTTCGGCACAGCGCCCGTCGCGAGAACAAGGTAGTCATACTCGTAGACACCCTCCTCGCCTCCCCTGCGGCGCCACCGTAGCCTCCTCACATCAGCCTCGACATCCACAACCTCAGTGAAGAGACGAACATCTATACCTCTCTTCTCAACAAACTCGCTCAACGGGTAATGGACTAGGTCATCTAGCGTCTTAACCTCGCAGCCAATATAGTATGGTGTGCCACACAGCGCGAAGCTGACCCAGCCGCCCTTCTCGAACACCACAACCTCCGCGCGGTCACCGAGAAGCCGCTTCACACGGCTTGCCGCAGACATGCCGGCCGCGCCGCCACCAACAACGGCGACACGTATACGTTCAGCCATAGCGAGCTCCCCACCCCACCACTTGTAGCGAAGGGCGGCGAGAAAAGAGCAAAACGGGCTCCTGGGAAGGCCTCCAGCTCCTCCCTGCGAGCCTACTCTCTGGCCCCCTCCGGTCCTTCACGGAGCCGTACCGGTATCTCGGACGAGTCCCGGACGTGGAGATCGAGCTGCGGGAATGGTATCTCGACGCCATACTCGTCCAGCCTGGCCTTAACCGCAGTCATGAGCTCTGTCTTCGTCTTAAACCAGACGGGGCTAGGTGCCCAGCACCTCGCGTTAAGCACTATCGCTGAGTCCGCGTAGTCCTCAACAAATATCTCCGGCCCAGGATTAACGAGGCAGAACGGGTGTTCCTCCATGAGGCTCCTCAGCGCCTCTATTGCCCTCGTGAGGTCGCTCTTATAGCTCACACCTATCTTCAGCTCAATCCTCCGTGCCCTCGTTCTCGCATAGTTCGTTATGCTGCTGCTGTATACGCTAGAGTTAGGCATGCGTACGATATAGCCGTCCCAGGTTCGTATGCGCGTCGAAAATATGTTTATGTCGGTAACTACGCCGCCCACGCCGCCCACGCTGACAGGGTCGCCTACGCGCAGAGGCTGCTCGATAAGAAGGAACATGCCACTAACAAGGTTCGACACCGCCTGCTGCGACGCGAGACCGACAACGAGACCTGCGAAGCCGCCAGCAACGAGCAGGCTTGAAAGGCTAATCCCGAAAGGAGCCGC
>JAMOSW010000119.1 GCA_027062725.1 Pyrodictiaceae archaeon
AGTTCATACTAAAGGTTAGCGTCTCAGAGGTTGTATCCTTCGCCCTGAAGCTTGGGCTAGCCTTCGGCGCACTCTTCGAGCTACCAATAATAATTTACCTGCTGCTCGCCTATGGCGTCGTGGACCCCAACCTGTTCAACGAGACAACAATGAAGTACATCTTCTTGGGCACAATGGTACTGGGCGCCATAATATCGCCAGACCCGAGCGGCTTGGGCATGCTGCTGATAGGCTTCAGCCTCTACATACCTATCTACATCGCGGTAAGGCTCGGCAAGAAAAGAGCCGTCGAGAGGAAAGTCGCCAATGAGCTCAAGGCCCTCGTCGAGAGCTAGCGGGCTACGCCTCCATCACCCGGTTTTATTAGCACGTCGGCAGCCGTGGCCTCCCTGACGGGGCCCCGCGACTGCATATTAGGGACAGCCTCTCTGACACGCCTCTTTAACGTACCGGGATATTGGAGGGTGCTGCGTCGGCTGTAACCTCCCCGCCTCGCAGGCCGGGCAGCTGCTGAGAAGACACGCCGTGTAGAGGTGTGTTGCGTATGCCGCTGGGTTTCTGGCTCTTCTATGACCCGCTGACCATGCTTGCGGTCACAGTTGCGTATCTTGCAGGTTTTGTTGTGCTACAAGTTCTGGCTTCCCGTGTCGCACCCGTCGTCGCGGCTAGGGTCAGTGGGAGGCTAGGGCTCTACACCGCGATGCTGCTGACTGCGGGCCTCATAGTGGTCGGTGGCGGGTTGGCCATCTATGGGGTCTACTATGCCGCCGCCTCGGCCGGCTTCAGGTTCCCCCTGGCCTGGATGGCTGGGTTCGTCGCCGCCGCCAACTTTGTGACCTACCTGCTGAGTCCATGGATGATTAGGCTCGCGTACCGTGGAAGGGAGGACCCCCGGCTGCAGAGGCTTGTAGACGAGGCTGCCGCTAGGGCCGGGATGAAGCCGCCTAGGGCGCTGCTTGTTGAGGGGCCTCCTAACGCGTTCGCGTTCGGCAACTTTCTTGCCGGCCGCTATGTGGCTGTCACAAGGAGCCTCTACGAGATGCTGCCGGAGGACGAGCTGGCGGCGGTTATTGGCCACGAGCTGGGCCACCACCGGCACCGCGATGTTGTGGTGATAATGCTGCTGGGGCTGGTGCCGAGCATCCTCTACTACATGGGTGTGTCGCTTCTCCGCGCCGGGCTCTGGGGCGCTGCGGGCGACCGGGAGGAGCGGGGCGGAGCAGCCTACCTGGCCGCGTTGGGGCTTGTGGCCGTTGTGCTGAGCTTCATAATGCAGGTTGTCGTGATGGCCTTCAGTAGGTTGCGCGAGTACTATGCGGACGCGCATGGCGCGTACGTGGCCGGGAAGAGGCCCATGCAGAGGGCGTTGGCTAGGATACACCTCTACTACGCCAGGGCCCCGCAGGCCCTCAACAGGGTAGAGTCCAGCAGTCTGAAGGCACTGTTCATATACGCGCTTGTGGAGGCTGCCGCGAGCCCCTTCTACAGCGGGGGCTGGGGCGGCGTGCCGGGCAGCTCCGACATAGACTTGTGGGTTGAGAGGCTCAAGCACGCCGAGGTCGACCCCGTGCAGGAGCTGCTGAGCGACCACCCGCCGATTCCTAAGAGGCTGAGGTTCCTGGACCGGGTCGAGGCCGAGGTGCACAGGCCTTAGGCTCACGCAGGCCTCGACCTGGCATTCTTACTATACATTGTCCTTCGGCGCCCCTCGTGTGTCCAGTACTGTGTACGGTTTAAGCCAAGCATTTCCCGCCCACGCTATTCAACTGTGCAGAACTTTTTTATATCGCCAGTACATTGGCTCAGCGCTTGACCGTGGAGAAGGGCCTCCCCTAGCGGTCCTCTCATAGGAAGCCCCTCGTGGGCGGTCTCCTCGGAGAGGGTTCACGAGTCTCTTGTATCCTCACGACCTTGGCATGCCTCCGGGTGGGCCTGGCGCCTAGCTCCTCGCTCCGCTCCGCACATGGCTGGGCCTCTAGGCGCCCTCCCCCAGGCTAAGGGGGACCGCTGGGGGAGGCCCCCGTCCTGGCTGCCCGTGAAAACCGCGGAAGAGAAGGGTGGCATGGGAGGGATTGTGCCTTGGCTAGGCTGGATGCACGCATCATAGGCGCTATAGTCGCCGTTGCCGTGATAGCCTTCATAGCATACGGTATAGCCACCGGCGGCCAGCCCGCCACCACGAGCCCGGCGGCTACCAGCCCCGCCGCCACCAGCCCGGCCGCGACGACGCCTGCCGCTACGACGCAGCAGCCGCAGACGACGCCAGCACAGACCCAGACTATGCAGGCTGGCAGCGAGCAGCTGCCCGAAGAGATACCCATAGGTCTCGCCATAGCTGTTAGCAAGGGTTACGCGGTCGACGGCCCCCGGAGGCTGAAGGCCGCCATCCTGGCTATCGAAGAGATGAACCAGTACCTGGAGCAGGCTGGCGCACCGTTCAAGTTCACGTACATACATGAGGACACAGAGGCCAGCCCCCAGAAAGCTGTGGACGTTGTTAAGAGGTTCATAAGCAACGGGATAAAGGTCATCGTTGGCCCGTTGAGCACCAGCGAGACTGCAGCAGTGATGCCCATAGCGAACCAGTACCACGTGGTGGTTATAAGCCCGAGCAGCACCGGCAAGGCCGCCGCCGCGCCCGACGACTTCGTGTTCCGTGTAGCGCCTCCGGACACGAGGCAGGGCCCAGCTCTAGCCGAGATAATCTACAAGCTTGGCTACAGGAAGCTGGCCATAATAGCCAGAAACGATGACTACGGCAAGGGCCTAGCAACACTGGTCGCCGACACTTTCAAGAAGCTGGGTGGCCAGGTGGAGACGATACTCTATCAGCCCGATAAGCCTGACCTGAGCGCCGAGGTAACCCAGCTAGCGACCAAGGTGCAGAACTTCGGCGCCGACAAGCAGACCGCCGTGCTGATAATAGCGTTCGACAATGACGGCCTACAGATACTACAGAAGGCCTCCAAGATACCCGTCCTCGCGCAGGTCCAGTGGTTCGGCGCCGACAGTATGGCAAGGAAGACGTTCCTCGACAAGCCGGAAGTAGCGGAGTTCATGGTAAAAGTGCACTTCATGGGAACTAAGCCCGCTATAGCCAAGAACCCTGTGACTAAGCACTTCGAGCAGCTCTACCGCCAGAAGTACGGCGAGGACCCGACGCCCTACGCCTACTACAGCTATGATGCTGCCTGGCTAGCTATGCTGAGCATACTAGCGTCCGGCAAGTACGACGGCGACGCTGTGAAGGCAATACTTCCTAAGATAGGCATGAGGTATCTAGGCGCCACCGGCGAGAAGCTCTTCGACGAGAACGGTGACTGCGCCATAGCAAACTACGCAATCTGGACCGTCGTGAAGGTAGACGGCAAGTACGAGTTCAAGGACATAGGCATATGGCACGGCGACACTAAGACCATAGAGTGGTTCCAGAAGCAGGGCTAAAGGTGGAACACCTAGCCCTCTTTTTCCCAGCCCTATCTATCCTCAACCTAAAGGGTGTCTGCACTATTCTCCCTGCGCCTAGCCATCTATGCTTCCTTCTAGTTCTCGTCCCCCTTCTTGCATGGATATGTTTTGCCGACGCTACATAGACCGGCCACGAGCCTGGGGCTAACCTTAAATTACAGGCCTAGGATTGTGCGGGTTGGAGCCCAACACTGTCATCATCATACCCTAGGTTTTTGCTTGCGTTGCACTCGTCGCCCAACTGGCCAGGCGCCTGGGCCCTGGGCCCTGGCGCATCATGCGTCTCACGGCAACACTTCGAGCCTTCCCCTCTCCCCAAGAGAGGCTCCCTCGGAGTGGCTAGAGGCTCTCCCCCTCTGGGGCCTGGGTTTGCCGCACCTGCTAGCGGCCTGGGCGAGGTGGCTTGCGGCGTGGCCCGTGTAGTGCTGCGGACTGTTAACCTGAAGAAGAGCTTTGGCGGTATAAGGGCTCTTGACGGTGTCTCCATAGAGATACGTGAGGGCGAGTTTGTTGGCCTTATTGGCCCGAACGGGTCCGGTAAGAGTACACTCTTTAACGTGATAAGCGGCGTCTATAAGCCGGATAGCGGCAGGGTCTACTTGTTTGGCCAGGACGTTACTGGCTGGGAGCCTCACCGGCTTTACAGGCTTGGGCTAGTGCGCGGCTTCCAGGTTCCCCGCCTCTGGGGCAAGATGCTTGTTGTTGAGAACGCCGCGACAGCTGCCCGCGATAGGCTGGGTGTAGGGCCTCTGTCCTCTGTGCTCGATAGGAGCCGTTGGCTCCGCTGGGAGGCTGACGAGTCCGAGCGTGGCTTGACGGGGAGGGTTCACCGTGTCCTGGAGAAGCTGAACATCTTCCATGTCTCGATGAACCGTGCCTCGGAGATCAGTGGCGGCCAGATGAAGCTCACCGACATATCTAGGGCGTTGCTGGGTGAGGCGAAGGTCCTGCTTCTCGATGAGCCGACTGCCGGCGTGGCGCCTAAGCTGTCGAGGGACATATTTGAGATACTCCAGGAGCTTAACAGGCAGGGCCTTACGATATTCGTTATCGAGCACCGTCTTGAGGTGCTGTTTGACTACGTTGAGCGAGTCATTGTGATGCATGAGGGCCGTGTACTCACGGAGGGGGCGCCAGAGGAGGTTTCGCGGGACCCTCGTGTGCTCGACGCCTATCTCGGCTCTGCTTAGCGCCTGGCTTCCTTCGTGTCTTGTTGGGGGTGGCTGCGTGATGGCGAGGATTCTTGAGACACGCGACCTCTATGGCGGGTACGGTAAGATGGTGATAATCAACGGTGTCAGCATATACGTTGACCGTGGCGAGGTCGTGGCGCTTGTTGGCCCCAATGGCTCGGGGAAGAGCACACTCCTAAAGACCATCTATGGCGTGGCCAAAGTGTTTAAGGGCCATGTGGTGTTCGACAATAAGGACGTTACCTACGTGCCTCCTGAGGCTAAGACGGCGCTGGGTATGGGGTTCGTGCCTCAGACGGATAACGTGTTCCCCGATCTAACTGTAGAGGAGAACCTGGAGATGGGTGGCTACCTGCTGCGAGACGAGCGGAAGCTCCGCGAAGCCATGGAGGTTGTCTACAATATCTTTCCCCAGCTGCGTGACCTCCGCCACGTGCTTGCCGGCGCGCTGAGCGGCGGCCAGAGGAAGATGGTTGCTGTGGGACGTGCCCTCATGACTATGCCTAAGCTCCTGCTCATGGATGAGCCTACCGCAGGCCTCGCACCCAAGACCGCGCTCGAGCTGCTCGATAAGCTAATGGATATCAAGAGGGAGACCAACGCTTCGATACTCATCGTTGAGCAGCATGCGAGACGCGCCCTCGAGATAAGTGATCGCGGCTATGTCCTCGTTTCAGGCCGTATAGCCGCCGAGGGCTCCGGGCGGGATATACTGTCGCGCCCGGATCTGCAGGAGCTCTTCCTCGGAAAGCATGGTTAGACGCCTTGAGGTGGGAATGGCTCAGCGGGGTGACGGGTGGTGGTTAACGCGGCAGTTGTGCTCTATGGGACTATCGGCAGCCTGCTCGACGGGCTGCTGCTTGGCAGCCTCTACGGGCTCATGGCTCTCGGCTTGACACTGATATTCCGTGTTACTAAGATAGCTAACTTCGCGTATGCGGAGTACATAACGTACGCGGGTTATGCGGCATTTGCCGTATCCTCGATGCTCGCTGGGGGCGTGACGGCGTTCATAGCCGGTCTCGTAGCCGCTATGGCTGTTGGCGCGGTAGCGAGCCTGTTTAGCGACGAGTTGGCGTTTAAGCCGCTCTGGCACCGTGGCGCTGACTCGCTCACACTGCTGGTCGCGTCTATGGGCGTCGGCTTCGTTATGAGGTACAGCCTGCTTGGCGCCGCCGTGTTCGCCAACTGGCCGCTGCAGGTGCAGCCGAACGTCGCCAACCCGGTGCTCGCGACGATAGGCGGCCTTGCTTACGTCTCTGGGGCCCATGTGGCGGCAGTTGTCGCTGCTATTGTGACAGCTGTTGGCATGCACATACTCTTCACGAAGACACGGACTGGTAAGGCTATGAGGGCTACTGCGAGCAACCCCGTGCTGGCCAGGATAAGCGGCATAAACATCTACTACATTAGGCGCCTGACATGGCTCCTGGCGGGCGCTATAGGTGGGCTTGCTGGCTTCCTCTACTCCTACTATAACCCGTTGAACCCGGAGTCTGGCTGGCAGATGCTGTTGTGGATATTCGCGGCGGCGATAATGGGTGGCTTCACGTTCTACGGTGCCCTCCTGTCGGGCATAATACTGGGCCTCGCGGAGGCCGTAATGGGGTTCTATATGAGCACGTTTCTGCATATAAGCACCGCGTATAGCCCCGTGATAGCGTTGATTGCGCTTGTGTTGGTGCTGCTCTTCCGTCCGGAGGGTGTGATACGCCTCGAGACCCACATGCTCAGGAGGAGGGTGTGAAGAGCGAGGGGGTGCATGGCCGTGGCGACAGAGCTTGAGGGGATACTTGCGCAGTGGCTAACCTATTTCGCGATATACGGCATAATGGCCCTCAGCTTTAACATAGAGTACGGCTTCACGGGTATACCCAACTTTGGCAAGGTATTATTCGTCGCCGTAGGGGCGTATGCTGCCGGCGTGCTCGCCTCGACGCTTGTGCTGATGCTGGCCGCTCCTGCCCTCGGGGTCGAGGTCGTGGCAAGCGGCGAGCCCAGCTACTGCACCGCTGCCGCCAAGGTCGTATTCAGCCAGGCAGGCCAAGTACTATCTACCACGACGCTCTTCGCCATATTCCTTGCAGCAGTGTTAGCTGCAGCGGTGGCAGGCGCAGCCACCAGCATTGTTGCCAGCTTCCCTGCCCTGCGGCTCCGGGAGGACTTCCTGGCGATAACGCTGCTTGCTGCGGGAGAGATACTGAGGCTCGTCACCTGGACCAGCGTGTGGCCCGTCTGCAGCTTCAACGGCATCTCCGGCATACCGTCGCCCTTCACCCACTTCCTTGGCCGCGTGGATGTACTCTATGCGGGCCTCTCGCTGCTGTTCCTGCTAGCCGCCTGGTTCTACACAGAGTATGCCACCAACAGCCCCTGGGGCAGAGCGCTGAAAGCTGTGAGGGACGACGAGGTCGCAGCGGAGGTCTATGGCTACAACGTGGCCTCTATAAGGATGCAGAGCCTCCTAGTGGGCTCCGCCCTCGCGGGCATCGCTGGCGCGCTCCTAGTCTTCTACTCTGGCAACGTGAACGCCGGCACGTTCCGCCCCGACATGACGTTCGAGGTCATAGCGGCCGTCATACTCGGCGGCGCCGCCAACAACCTGGGCACACTGCTGGGTGCCGCGGTGATATCGGCGCTACTGATACTGATGAACCCCTCCTCTCTTGACGCTCTCGGCGTTACGCTGCCACAAGGGCTGCTCAACGCGCTACCCTATCTAAAGTACGTCATACTGGGCATAGTTATCCTCCTGGTGCTCATGTACAGGCCGCAGGGCGTGATACCCGAGGGCCCGCTGAAGACGCCGATAGTCGAGAAGACGAGGAGAAAACTGCGCGAGTACCTTGCACGTGTAGGCGGTCAGCCCGGCGCAGGGCGGCAGTAAGCCCCAGCCGTGTTTCCCAGAGGGCTTCCCCTGTGTCTTTTCCAGGACTGCCCTTATCTCCTAGGGATGGGTAGCACCGGGTTAGTCCCCGTCCCCTGTGGCCTCATGTGCCCTCTTCCTTAGATGGTGATACTGTGTAGGATATAGTGCTGGGAGTAATGCTTTGCCGGCGGATAGGCCCCCGAGGTACATCGGCGTAACTGAGGCGATACTGCGGGTACTGCGGGAGCTTGGGGGCAGCGCCGACGTGGATACCGTGCTTAGGGAGGTCTGGAGGAGGTACGTCTCGCCGGGCAACGGCGAGCGCGTCGTTATGAGGCTCTATCCGCACCCCTCGGGGAGACTGTGGAGCCCGGAGGCTGAGGAGGCGATACGCCTCCTAGAGACGGCGGGGCTGCTGGAGAGGAAGGGCCGCAGGCTGGTCCTTCTAGCAGCCGTGCAGCCGCGTGCAGGCCGCTAGGCTAGCCCCTACCTTTTCTGGAGCTGGCGGAGCAGCTGCCGGAGCTGGTTGAGAAGCTTGACTGCCCTTTCTGCCTCCTCTTCCTGGCTTCTTGGCGCGAAGACCGCTATCCGGTAGAGGCCTAGCTCTGCTAGCTTCCGCAGCCGCGTGAGCTCTTTCTCCTTGGCTTCGCCGAGGCTGCTTACCCTAGCCTCGGCCCGGTTGTAGATGCCTATCTCTTCTAGGCTTACTAGGTCTACCCGGAGCGGCCTTATGATGAGGAGTGGGTTGTCGCGCTGCATCTCTAGGAGCTCATCGAGGAGCGGCTTGGCCTCGCCTAGCTCCTCTGGCGTCCTGGAGTCGAGGTAGCTGCGGTAGAGGGCCCAGAGCTGTTTGTCTTCTACGACACGGTAAGTTCTCATATGGCGCCGCTCGAGCAGCATCTGCGCCAGCCTCTGGGCCTCCTGTGAGGCCCTCAGCTTGCCATACGCAACCTGCCTATAGACTAGCGTCATTGTGTTGTCGTCTAGCTGCTTCCACGCCTCGAGTGCCTCCTGTCTCCCGTCCCTTATTTCGCCGGGTAGCGGTATCTCTACCGCCCCGCCGCCCCCCATGGCGGTCACTACACCATCCCTGGCGAGGACGCCGAGGAGCCGGGCGTGTATCGAGTTATAGGCCTCCACGACGCGGTGTAGGTAGACCTCGCTGAACATGTAGAACCGAGCGAGGAGGAATGTCTCCAGTATGCTCACGCCCTTATCGAGCACGGCTATGTTGCATGCATGACGCTCATCTACGACGCCGTCGTGGAGTATGAGGGGCGTAGCGAGGAGGACCCGTATCAACCTGTCAACATCGTAGACGCCATAGCGGACACCGGCGTATATGCTATCCCGGAGCAGGTAGTCCATCCGGTCCACATCGAGGCCGCTCGCCACAAGCTTATGGAGTATGTTTGAGACGCACCAAGCTGTCGCGGGGCCGTGGAAGGGCGATGGGCCGCCCCGCAGGATGTACTCCAGGTCGGTGAGCAGGCTGTTGCTGAAGACAGGCTCTATCCCCGCCTCCTCCGCCTCCGCCGCGACTAGGGGGAGAAGGCTGTACGTGTACTCCTCGTGCTTCGCGGGGATGGCTTCAAAACCCTCCACGCGGTAGATGAGCCTCGCGTCCAGAATGCCGACTTCGCTCGAGTGGCTGAAGGGTAGATGACCGAGGTCATGGACCAGTGCGGCGAGCTGGAAGACCTCCGCCGCCGCCTCCAGCGCAGACGCTACGTCGCTCCCCGAGCCCCGATAGTATAGCCTCGTGTTGCCCACTATGCTGGCCAAGACCTCTCGGGCGAGATGCGCGGCCCCGAGGCTATGGTTGAACCTGCTATGTTCCATGCCATGGTAGACAAGGTACGCCTGCGCAGTCTGCCTTATCCAGCGCAGTCTCTGCACAAACCATGCGTCAACAACCTTCGCCACACGGCTACAGATGTCGTTGTAGCCGTGCACCGGGTCCTTGAAGCTCTTCACGCTACCGCAGCCAAGCCCGCCAGGCACGACCAGGGCCCCGAGACATGCTCTGCTGAGACGGCAGGGCCCCTATCACGGCTCCCCTCTGCAGGTATGTTCGGACCCGGCACAGCATTGCGTTACACGATAAACGCGCCGTGAGAAGGGGGCGTGGAGGGCCGGAGGACAAAGGGCTTAGCGGAGGATAAAACATGAGGGTTACCGGGGCTATATGACTGGGCCCTTTACGGCCTTGCGCTCCTCCTCGGGCCGCACCTTGACTAGGCCGTAGTGGACCGCACAGCTGACGCAGTAGCACTTCTCAACCGGATACCTCATTATTATAGCTCCCTTCTTTTCCAGCTCGCGCGCTAGTTGAGGGTCTATCGGGGTGTACCACCTAGTCACGCAGATTGCCTTGTCGCGGGGGATTACACGGCCACAGTTGTCACACTGGACTGTCTTGGTGTGCCCTTTTGCGCCCTTGTGTCTGCCACGGTTCTGCCTCTTCTTGGGCATACCTAGAGCCCCGGTAGTGAGTTCTTCGCCGCCGCCACCCTATTTATCTAAACATGAAGCCCTGGTGGCCACACACTGCCCCCGAGAGAGCGCCTGGACGGAGGCAAGGCCCCCTCTCTCACCGGGTGGTGCCAGTGGCTGCTGGAGGGCTGCCAGCTGGCTACCGGCTACTCTGGCTGCTCTACACCGTCCACCCGCCTGGGGCTCCCCCGCGCCGCTGGAGAGGCCTGGTAGGCTATGGGAGGCTCGACATTGCCGCAAGGTTCCTCCTGGCCGCGCTCTACCCCGGCGGCAAGCTTCTCGATGACTCGGCGCTCTTCCTCTTCCTGGATAGAGGCGGTAGCGTGGGAGAGGGGATACTCTTCGAGCCCCGGTGCCTGCCTGAGGCTATGGATTCTGAGGCAGAAGCAGGCGAGCTGCTCCTAGCTGCGCTGAGGGGGAGAGGCGGGGGCAGG